>JAEXXS010000351.1 GCA_023451915.1 Pseudomonadota bacterium
ATTTCTCAAAGCCCGTCTTGTAGAGGTCGCGATCGCCCAGCAGATATTCCTCCGGCACAGCGTCCGCAACTTCATCTGCCGAAGCCTTGTGAATCCAGTCCAGCGATTTGACGAAAGCATTGACGACACGCTGCGTGGTGATCGGGTTCGCGTCGATAAAGCTCTGCTGTACATAGACCGTGGCGGCTGGATTGGTGCCGCCGAACAACTGGCGCGTGCCTTCCTCGGTGCGGGTGTCGATCAACAAGGTGATATCGCCATCGACTTCGAGACGGGTGATGACCGGATCAAGATGCACGAGAGCGGCGATTTCGCCCTTCTTGATGGCTGCAACCGCGCTCGCGCCGCCCCCAACGCCGATAATCGACGCAGCATCTTCCGACAAGCCGTTCTTCATCAGCGCATATTGCAGGAACAGCGACGTGGAGGAGCCGGGCGCGGTGACGCCGACATTCTGGCCCTTCAGATCGGCAATCGTCTTGATCTCGCCTGCGAGGTCCTTGCGCACGCCGATGCAGATGCCGGGGAAACGTCCGAGTTCGCAGACGGCCTTGATGTCCTGGCCCTTGTTCTGCATGCGGATCGTGTGTTCGTAAGCGCCGGTGACGACATCCACCGAACCGCCGATCAGGGCCTGCAACGACTTTGCACCGCCGCCGAAATCGTTGATAGTCGCCTTCAGGCCCTGCTCTTCAAAGAAGCCTTTGCGCTCGGCAATCGTCAGCGGCAGATAATAGAAGAGCGGCTTGCCGCCGACGCCGAACATCAGTTCGGGCTTTTCAGGCGTGGCCGATGCATCCTGCGCATAGGCAGGCAGGCGGGAAGCAATCCCCGCCAGTCCGAGAGCTGCGGCGCCTAACAAGGCGTCTCTACGCGTGGTCTTCATGATTTTCCTCCTGAATAAATGGATGCGCCGTTATGCGTTGTGGCTTGCCGCTTTCGGACGCCAGACAAGCAGGCGTTCCTCGATGATGGTGACGCCCCAGTCGATGATCAGCACGAAGACGGTCAGCACGAGCATTCCCGCAAAAACGCCGGTCACATCAAACACGCCTTCGGCCTGGTGGATGAGATAGCCAAGCCCTGCCGAAGAGCCGAGATATTCGCCAACAACCGCACCGACGACGGCGAAGCCGACCGCGGTATGCAGGCTCGAAAACATCCATGACAAAGCCGATGGCAGGTAGACATTGCGTAGCAATTGCCTCTCGTTCATGCCGAGCATGCGGGCATTGGACAGCACGGTCTGGTTCACTTCCTTCACGCCCTGATAGACGTTGAAGAAGACGATGAAGAACACCAATGAAACACCGAGCGCCACCTTCGACCAGATGCCAAGGCCAAGCCACAGTGCAAAAATCGGTGCAAGAACAACGCGAGGCAGGGAGTTTGCCGCTTTCACATAGGGATCGAAAACGGCTGCCAATATGGGTTTGCGCGCAAACCAGAAACCGATCAGGACACCCGCAATCGAGCCGATAGCAAAGGCGAGCATGGCTTCCAAAAGCGTGATGCCGAGGTGATACCAGATGGTGCCTTCGGCAAACCATTTATAGGTGCGCAAGGCGACATCGCCCGGCGTGGCAAAGAAAAACTTCGCCTTGGCGGGATTACCGAAAAGATGCGTGGCGGTGAAGACGTGCCACACGAGAATAACGGCGACAGCAATGCTGAGCTGCGCCAGAAACAGCATCGGCTTTTTCATGAACGTACTCCGGCGCGTTCTCCACTCGTCTGTTGATAGCCTTTGAGGACTTCTTCCTTGAGCGCGCTCCAGATTTCGCGGTGGATCTCGTGAAACTGGTTGTCGAGGCGGATTTCGGAAATCTCGCGGGGGCGTTCGAGCGGAATGCGATATTCCGCCATGATGCGCGCGCGGGGACCGGCAGACATGATGACGACGCGGTCGGCAAGGGCGATGGCTTCCTCCAGATCATGCGTGACGAACATGACCGCCTTTTTGTCCTGCGACCACAGATCAAGCAGCAGGTCGCCCATGATGACGCGGGTTTGCGCATCCAGCGGGCCGAAAGGCTCGTCCATCAGCAGATATTTCGGATTGCGGATCAGCACCTGCGCCAGTCCCACGCGCTTGCGCTGGCCGCCGGAAAGCATATGCGGATAGCGGTCGCCGAAGCTTGCAAGCCCGACGCGGGCCAGCCATTCCTGCGCCTGTCTGCGGGCTTCGGCTCTGGCTGTGCCTGCAATTTCAAGACCGATGGCGACATTGTCGAGCACCGTCTTCCAGGGCATCAGCGCGTCCTGCTGGAAGAGATAACCCGCCTTGCGATTAAGCCCTTGCAGGCGCTGGCCGTTGATCTCGACCACGCCTTGCGCGGGCGTGAGAAGACCGGCCACGGCGTTCAGCAAAGTGGATTTCCCGCATCCGGTCGGCCCGACAATGGCGACGAATTCGTTTTCCGCGACCTTGAGATTGCTTTCGGCAACCGCATCGAACCGGCCGCCATCGGCCAGCTTGAACGAAATTTCTACGTTCTTCAGTTCGATGGCTGTCTTGTCGGTTTCAGCCGACGGCGCGCGCTTTACTTCGGCGTTCATCGTCTTCTCTCCTTGGGAAGCCGACGAGACGCCTTGCCGCAATATTGCATAAATTCACTCCTCCGAAGGCGCACTTCAACGATGGGGGTTGGGCAGCACGGACAGAATTGGGAGTTCTGCACGTCGCAAATGAAGCACGCAAACGTTCAATTTCTGCCTTTCCTATACCGGGCATGCAACAAGGCGCAATGGAAAGCTGACTGCGCTTTGCATTATATCTACATAAATAAGTCTATACGAAATAATATTACCGTCTGGCAATGTGCCGCAAATTGGCATTGCATATCGCCTCTTCCGTCGCCGGGGGCCGGGCTTTAAAGTCCTCTGTCAAAGAGCTGTCCGGCGATGTGGGGAGGAGCTAGGCGTGACGCTTCGATATCAGATTCTGGCACTGGCGATTGTGCCATTGATCGTTGCCATCCTGACGGTCACGGCCTTTATCACGTGGCAGTCGGCCAATCTCGTGCAGAGCAGCATTGCGACCTTTGAAAAAAACATGCTGAAGGCGAAGGAAACCGAACTCCTGAACCTCACTAATCTGGCGCTGTCTGCGATCCAGAAAATCTATGACGAAGCCGGTCCCAATGACACGGCGGCCATGCAGAAGGTGACGAACATTCTCACCTCGCTTGATTACGGGCGGGACGGCTATTTCTTCGTCTATGACTATGGCGGCAATAATGTCGTGCACCCGCGCCAGACCTTTCGCCCCGGCCAGAACTGGCTCGATCTGGTCGATCCCGATGGCGATCATGTCATCGCCAACCTGATCGACAAGGCAAAGCAGGGCGGCGGGCTGCACCAGTATAAATGGGAAAAGCCATCCAGCGGCGAAATGGCCGACAAACTTTCCTTTGCCGTCGGGCTGGACAAGTGGAAATGGATGCTTGGAACGGGCGTCTATCTGGATGATGTCTATGCCAAGACGGCGGCGGCTAATGCGGATTTTCGCGCCAATATCCGCAACACGTTTCTGGTGGTCAGCCTCATCGCCGTGCCTGCCGTTATGCTGGTTTTTGCGACATGTATGTTGTTGAATATCCGTGAGCGGCGCATGGCGGACAGCAAGCTCAAGGAGCTTGCCCAGCGCATCATCGATACGCAGGAGGAGGAACGCGCCCGTCTGGCCCGCGAGCTGCATGACGGCATTTCGCAGAATCTGGTGGGCGTGCGCTACGCGATCGATCTGGCCAGCCGTCAGGTGCATACGGGAAGCGACGGCGCGCCGAGAGCCATTGAGAAGGCATCGGATGTGCTGAACGGCGCGATCAAGGAAGTGCGGCGACTGTCGCATGATCTGCGACCGCGCATTCTCGACGATCTGGGCATGACGGTGGCGCTGAAAGCGCTTTTCGAGCACTTCGCGGAGCGGACAGGCATCGAGACCCGCTTTGAGGCCGATACGCTGCGGGTCAATCTGAAACCGGAGCCAAGCACGGCGCTTTACCGGGTCGCGCAAGAAGCGCTGAACAATATCGAGCGCCATTCGGGCGCGAGTGTAGTGAAGGTGCGTCTTTGGGATTCGAACGGGCGCGTGACGATGACGGTATCGGACAACGGCAACGGATTTGCCGGTCACGATCTCAAAGGCGCGGCATCGGGACTTGGCCTTAGAAATATGCAGGAACGCATGGCACATTTCGGCGGTGTGCTCTTGGTGGAAACCGGCAGTGATGGTACGCAGTTGACCGCGCGCCTGCCGCTCTCGGCAGTCGAAAGACCTCTGACGAAACCATCCATGATGAAACCGGAAGTCGCATGACGATAGAGTGCAAGATTCGCGTATTGCTGGTCGATAATCACCCTCTGGTTCTGGACGGATTGCGCGCCGTGCTTGAAACCTATGACGACATGGAAATCGCGGGCGCGGCTTCCAATGCACGTCTGGCGCTGGAAATGGCGCAGACCGCCAAGCCCGATGTGGTGCTGATGGATATCAATATGCCGCTTCTCAACGGCATCGACGCCATCGAGCTCTTCAAGCGACAGCTACCGGGCGCGCGCATTCTGATGCTTTCCATGCATGACAGTCGCGAATATATTTCGACTTCGATCATGCGCGGCGCTTCCGGCTACGTGCTGAAAGACGTATCGACGAGCGAGATAGTCGCAGCCATCCATGCGGTCGCATCGGGCGGAACCTATTTTTCCTCCGGCGTTTCGGAAGCGCTTCTCGATATGCCTGACAAGAAGGCGGAAGGCCTGTCGTCGCGCGAAAACGATGTGCTGGTTCTGGTTGCTGAAGGCAGCAGCAATCGAGAGATTGCTTCGGCGCTTGGCATATCGGAAGCAACGGTCGAGACTCACCGCAAGAATATCAAGAAAAAACTCGGCATTGCCAGCACTGCTGGCCTTACGCGCTATGCTATCGAAAACAGGCTCAGTATAGCGGGGCAGTAAAATAGACCATATTATGGCCATTTCGGCGGTGAATCGCCCCTGATTTACCCACTAGTGGGTAGCGTGTGCGGCTTGCGACTATCGTCTGCTTGCGGGCGGATTCGCGCGCACTTATCCTCCCCGAAAACGGCTTGAGGAGGCCGAAACAAAAGGGGAGGAGCAATGTCAGTTTTGCTGGCGTTGTCGCGCGCTATCGACGCGGCCAATAATTTTATCGGAAAAGCAGTGTCCTGGCTGATACTCGTGGCGGTGCTGATCAGCGCCATCAATGCGGTTTCGCGCAAGCTTTTCAATGTCAGTTCCAACGCATGGCTGGAAGCGCAGTGGTATCTGTTCTCGGCGGTTTTTCTGATCGCCGCCGGCTACACGCTGCTGCATAGCGAGCATGTGAAGGTCGACCTGCTCTACAGCCGGTATTCGCGCCGCACGCAGCTGCTGGTGGAGATTTTCGGCGCGATCATCTTCCTGCTGCCCTTCTGCCTCATCACGATCTATCTTTCATGGCCGATCGTGGAAGCGAAGTTTGCGAGCGGCGAGACCTCCAACAACACCGGCGGGCTGGTGCTCTGGCCGGTCTGGGCGCTGATCCCCCTCGGTTTTGGACTGCTGGCGCTGCAAGGCCTGTCCGAAATCATCAAACGCATTGCCATTCTGCAAGGCCGACTACCGGACACGGTGGCGGCTGAAGATGCAGAAGCACAAGCGCTCTGAGGGGGACGGATATGGTTGCTTTCTTCGCGGAAAATCTCGCGCCGCTGATGTTCCTCTCGCTGATTGTCGTGCTTTTGCTCGGCTATCCGGTGGCTTTTGCGCTTGCCTTTGTCGGCTTTGCCTTTGGCTTTGTCGGCATCGAAATGGGGCTTTTGCCCGTCAATCTATTCGGGGCCATACCCGACCGCATCTTTGGCCAGATGTCGAACGAAACGCTGCTCGCCATTCCTTTCTTCACCTTCATGGGGTTGATACTGGAGCGAAGCGGCATGGCCGAAGACCTGCTCGACACGATCGGGCAGTTATTCGGCCCGGTGCGCGGCGGCCTGGCCTTTGCGGTGATTATCGTCGGGGCGCTTCTGGCGGCGACCACCGGCGTTGTTGCCGCTTCGGTGATTTCGATGGGGCTTATCTCGCTGCCGATCATGCTGCGTTACGGCTATGATCGCAAGGTGGCGAGCGGCACGATTGCCGCTTCCGGCACATTGGCGCAGATCATTCCGCCGAGCCTCGTTCTGATCGTTCTGGCCGACCAGCTCGGCCGTTCGGTCGGCGATATGTATAAGGGCGCGCTGGTGCCGGGCCTGATGCTGGTTGGCGTTTATTGCGCTTACATCATCGGCATGTCGATCGTGCGGCCCAATACGGTTCCCGCGTTACCGCCGCAAGCCCGGACGCTAAGGGGATGGAAGCTGGCGCAGCGCGTGGTGGTCTCGCTGGTGCCGCCGCTGGTGCTGATTTTCCTTGTTCTGGGCACGATTTTCATCGGCGTCGCCACGCCGACGGAGGGCGGCGCGATGGGCGCGGTCGGCGCGCTGTTGCTGGCCATCATCAATCGCCGTCTGAACATGAAGATGCTGACCTCGGCGCTTCACGCGACGGCAAAACTTTCGTCATTCGTCATTTTCATTCTGCTTGGCGCACGGGTGTTCTCGCTGACCTTCTATGGCGTCAACGGTCACGTCTGGGTCGAGCATCTGATGACGTCGATCCCCGGCGGCGAGGTCGGCTTCCTGATCGTCGCCAACATTCTGGTGTTCTTTCTGGCCTTCTTCCTCGATTATTTCGAGCTGGCCTTCATCATCATTCCGCTTCTCGCGCCCGTTGCTGACGCGCTCGGCATCGATCTCGTCTGGTTCGGCGTCATGCTGGCAGTGAACATGCAGACATCGTTCATGCATCCGCCGTTCGGCTTCTCCTTGTTCTATCTGCGCTCTGTCGCGCCGTCGCGCGCCTATAAGGACAAGGTGACGGGCGCTACCATCCAGCCGGTCACGTCGGGCCAGATCTATATGGGGTCGATCCCGTTCCTGCTGATCCAGCTGGTGATGGTGGCGATCATCATCGCGTTTCCGGGTATCGTGACGCATTACAAATCCGGCCATCCGGTCGCCGATCCGTCGACGATCCAGATCAATGTGCCGATGCCCGGTCAGGACGGTGGCAATCCGTTCGGCAATGCGCCCGCTCCTTTCGGCGCGCCTTCGCCGTCTACGGACCCGTTGCCCGCACCATCGTTCGGATCGCCGCAGCCAAGCTTCGGACAACCGGAAAAGCCCGCGCAATAACCGAGGGGAGACCAGTTATCGCGCGCGCTATGAGTGAAACAGTTTTGGAGGAGGAAAACATGAAACAGGATTTGAACCGCCGTACTTTTCTGACCAAAGGCGCGGCCATTGGTGCCGCCGCCGCAACAAGCGGCGCGGCGCTTGCCACACCGGCAATCGCCGATGAACTGCCGACCCTGCGCTGGCGTCTGACATCGGGTTTCCCGAACAATCTCGACACGATCTATGGCGGCGCGGTCTATATGGCCAATGCCTTGTCGAAGATGACCGATGGCAAGTTCCAGATTCAGGTGTTTCAGGCGGGCGAACTCGTGCCCGGTCCGCAGGCCATCGATGCGGTGCAGGCCAATACGGTCGAAATCGCGCATACATGCGGCTACTATTTCACCGGCAAGAACCCGGCCTTCGCCATCGGCACCGCCATTCCCTTCGGCATGAATACGCGCCTGCAAAATGCGTGGCTCTATCATGGTGGCGGCAATGAACTTTATAACGAGTTCCTTTCCGATTACGGCGTTGTCGGCATTGTCGGCGGCAACACCGCTGCGCAGATGGGCGGCTGGTATCGCAAGGAAATCAAGAGCCTGGAAGATCTGAAAGGTCTGAAGATGCGCATCGCAGGCGTGGCTGGTGAAGTCATGTCGCGCCTTGGCGTCGTGCCGCAGCAGCTGCCGGGCGGCGATATCTATCCGTCGCTCGAACGCGGAACCATCGATGCCGCCGAATGGGTCGGCCCCTATGACGATGAAAAGCTCGGCTTTTATCAGATCGCGCCTTATTACTACTATCCGGCTTTCTGGGAAGGCGGCGCTTCGGTGCATTTCTTCGTCAACAAGCAGCAATATGAAAGCCTGCCGGAAGCTTACAAAGTGGCGCTCAACAGTGCTGCCCAAGCCGCAACGCAGAACATGATTTCGCTCTATGATGTGAAGAACACCGCTGCCATCCGTTCGCTGGTGTCGAAGGGCGTCAATTTGCGTCCTCTTCCGCGCGATGTGCTGGATGCTGCTTACAAGGTCACCTTTGAACTCTACGCCGAATATATGGAAAAGAATCCAGCCTGGGCTAAGATCTATCCAAGCTGGAAGAAATTCCGCGACGAAGGTTTCGAGTGGTTCCGCGTGGCCGAATATACCTATGACAGCTATGTCTATGCTGCGCAGGCGGCAGGCAAATAGACCTGCATCGAGCCTGTCGAACTTTGGGAAGGGGTCGGTTTTCCGGCTCCTTTTTCTGTTCGAGCACGCCGTGAGCGCCTCGTGCTTGCTCCTTGCGGAACGATGCGCCTATATAACGCACCAGTTCGTGCATTTTCTCAGAAAAGAAACCTGCCGTGCGAAATGGGCAGGACAATAGGGGTGGAGTTTAAATTCCGTGACGGAAACAGTGACGCGGTCGGTTCGCGTGGGCTTGATTGGCAGCGGCATCGGCGCCTCTCGCACGCCTGCCATGCATATGCACGAAGGACGGATGAACGGCATCGATTACCGCTATGATCGGTTCGATCTTTCGGTGCTGGGGGTAGGCGTGGAAGCGCTGCCGCATCTGATGGATGAGGCGGAGAAGGATGGTTTTGCCGGGTTGAATATCACCTATCCCTGCAAACAGGCGGCGATCCAGTTCGTCGATGAATTATCGCCCGATGCGGCGGCGCTCGGTTCGATCAATACGGTGACATTCAAAAATGGTCGCAGAACCGGCTACAACACCGATTGGTGGGGCTTTGCGCAGGGTTTCCGGCGTGCTTTGCCGGTCGCTCGTGTCGATAATGTGGTGCTGATTGGGGCAGGCGGGGCGGGGGTTGCCGTTGCGCATGCACTGGCGACCATGGGCGCGCGAACCGTGCAGGTTTTCGATCTGGATGCCGCCCGAACCGAAGCCCTGCTTGGGCAACTCGCACCAAGGCACGATGCCTGCCGTTTTGAATCGGGCACGGACATCGCCGCCGCGCTTGAGGCTGCCGACGGGCTCGCCCATGCCACGCCGACCGGAATGGCCAAGCACCCCGGCGTGCCGCTGGATACAAGCCTTTTGATGCCCCGCCACTGGGTGGCGGATATCGTCTATTTCCCGCTTCAGACCCAGCTTCTTGCCGAAGCGGCGAAGCGCGGGTGCGGCGTCGTCAATGGCGGCGGCATGGCCGTCTTTCAGGCCGTCGGCGCGTTTGAGCTGTTCACGGGTGTGACGCCGAAAATCGACCGCATGATCGAGCATTTCAGTTTGCTCGGTGAGGGCGGCGGTATTTAAAAAACAGCCCGCATGAAGCGGGCCGTTTCTGCTTGGGGGGAGGATAAACTTACTCCGCAGGTTCCAGCTGCGGCATCGCGTCGGTAATGGCTGGTGCGCCAGCCAGTGCGGCGGCAAGCTTGTCCTGATCCAGCTCGTTTTCCCAGCGCGCAACGACGATGGTGGCGACTGCATTGCCGACGAGGTTGGTCAAGGCGCGGCATTCCGACATGAAACGGTCGATGCCGAGGATGAGCGCCATGCCCGCCACCGGCACAGCCGGAACAACGGACAATGTTGCTGCGAGTGTGATGAAGCCAGCACCCGTTATACCCGCAGCTCCCTTGGAGCTGAGCATGGCCACCAGCAGAAGCAAAATCTGGTCGGTCAGCGACAGCGGAATGTCGGTTGCCTGCGCGATGAACAGGGCGGCAAGCGTCATATAAATATTGGTGCCGTCGAGGTTGAACGAATAGCCGGTCGGGATGACGAGGCCGACGACCGAGCGTTTGCAACCGGCCCGTTCCATCTTGTTCATCAGGGCTGGCAGGGCTGCTTCCGACGAGGACGTACCGAGCACCAGCAGCAGTTCTTCCTTGATATAACGGATCAGGGCCAGAATGGAGAAGCCGTTATAGCGCGCCACGGCGCCCAGAACCACGAGCACGAAAAGCAGCGAGGTGAGGTAGAACGTGCCGATCAGCATGGCGAGATTGGCGATGGAGCCGATGCCATATTTGCCGATGGTGAAAGCCATCGCGCCGAAAGCGCCGATGGGGGCGGCCTTCATCAGGATCGACACCAGCTTGAAAACCGGCGCGGTCAGAACATGCAGGAAGTCGGTGACCGGCTTGCCGCGGTCGCCCACCAGCGCAAGCGAAATGCCGAACAGGACCGAGAAGAACAGCACTTGCAGAATGTCGCCTTCCGCAAAAGCGCCAACAATCGTCGTCGGGATGATGTTGCTCAGGAAGCCGGTAATGCTCTGCTCATGCGCCTTGGTGGCGTAATCCGCCACAGCCTTGGGGTCGAGCGAGGCCGGGTCGATATGCATGCCGGCACCCGGCTGCACGACATTGGCCACGATGAGGCCGACAATCAAGGCGAGCGTGGAGAAGGTCAGGAAGTAGATCATCGCCTTGCCAGCAACGCGACCGACCTTCTTCATGTCGGTCATGCCCGCAATGCCGGTTGCGACCGTCAGGAAGATGACGGGAGCGATGATCATCTTCACCAGCTTGATGAAGGCGTCGCCCAGCGGCTTCAGCTGGGTGCCAAGCTCGGGATAGAAATGGCCGAGCATGATACCGGCGGCAATCGCCACCAATACCTGAAAATAGAGATGCCGATAAAGCGGGATACGGCCGCGCGGTTCGTCCGCCGTGCCAGTCGGAACTGCAATCATTGTGTCCTCC
>JAEXXS010000248.1 GCA_023451915.1 Pseudomonadota bacterium
CGCGGCGGCTCTTGGTGAGATGCGGGCGAACCCAGCCCGCCACTTCCACATCCGTCTTAAGCGGTGTCACGCTGACAGTGGCGAAATCGGTCTGCGGATTGGGCGGCAGCTTCTTTGGCCACTGCACCTCACCCGCCTTGCGGTTCTTTTCCGGCGGAATGGACACGACGATATCATTGATCGAGACCAGCTTGTCGCGCTCGCCGGAAAACAGAATGCCGGGATTGTCGGATGGACGGCGGGTGGTTGCGACGAGCAGATCAACCTTGGTGGTCCCCGGCGATGTAACGTTGCCGACCGGCACAAGCACGCCTTCCGGACGACTGGCGCAACCCGCGAGCAGTGTCACCAAAACAAGCAATGCAGGCACAGCCCGACGAAACATGCTCTGCAAAACCAAGCTCCCTCTACGCCACCGCCGCTTTAACCAGAAACCTGAATTGATTTCTGAAAGGCCAGACACGCCACGTCAATGAATTCGCGTTTCTTTTACACTGCGAATTTTGCAGGTTCCTATATTCTTGACCGGGCAAGCTCTGCCAAGCCCCTTTTATCCACCGCAGAACGATCACAGGCCGCCTGCGACTTATCGGTTACACACTGTTCAGCAACCAGCACTTTTCCAGAACGCCCCCGCGGACGATATAGGGACCAACAGCAAACGCAACTCCCTGAACAAAGGAGGCAATCATGGCTTTGGAACTCACCGGACTGCACCATCTGACGGCCATCACCGCCAATGCACCGGGCAACCGGCGCTTCTACACCGATACGCTCGGGCTTCGGCTCGTCAAGAAGACCGTCAATCAGGACGACACCAGCGCCTACCATCTGTTCTATGCTGATGGGCTGGCATCGCCCGGCACCGACATCACCTTCTTCGATTGGCCGGTCGAGCGCGAACGCCGCGGCACCAATAGCGTGGCCCGCACGGGCCTGCGCGTGAATGGCGTCGAAAGCCTCGACTGGTGGCGCAAGCGCCTGAACGAACAGGGCATCGAAACCGGCGATATTTTTGAAGTAGCCGGTCGTGCCGTGCTCGATTTCGAAGACCCGGAAGGTCAGCGTCTGCGGCTGACCGACGATGGCGGCGCAGGCGACGCCCATAGCTGGGACAGAAGCCCTGTTCCTGCCAACCGGCAGATTCGCGGCCTCGGCCCGATCACGCTGAGCGTACCCGACCTCGCGCCGACCAAGATCGTGCTCGAAAAGCTGATGAACATGAGCGAGACCGGCGACTATGCCTCGCCCGATGGCGAAGGCCATGTCCATGTGTTCTCGATGGGACCGGGCGGTGCGGCAGCCGAACTGCATGTCGCCGTGCAGCCAAACCTGCCAACGGCATGGCAGGGTGCGGGTGCGGTGCACCACGTCGCCTTCCGCACGCCCGATCAGGAAAGCATGCAGGAATGGGTCGAACGACTGCGGTCGCTCAAGGTGCCATCCAGCGGTGAAGTCGAGCGGTACTATTTCCGTTCGCTCTACTTCCGCGAACCGAACGGCATCCTGTTCGAAATCGCAACCGATGGTCCGGGCTTTGCCGTCGACGAACCGCTGGAGAGCCTCGGCGAAAGCCTGTCGCTGCCGCCTTTCCTGGAAAGCAAACGTGCAGCCATCGAAAAGGGCCTTAAGCCGTTGGACTAAAAAGTAAAAAGGGCCGCCGGATTTCTCTCCGGCGGCCCTTTTCTTTGTTCAATCGACAGGCAATCAGAGTTTTTGCTTCAGCCATTCCCCGGTGACGCGAATATCGTCGTCGGTCAGGCCATGCCAGCCCTCGATTGCGCGAACGTCGATATCGGCGCCATCGTCCCGCAGCGCCTTTGCCAAAGCGCCCGAAGCATCGCCGAACGGATCGGCGGCGCCATTCAACTGAAGAACGGAAGCATCGGACAGATCGGCATCCGGCTGTTCCTCCAGCACTTCCGAAGCACGCAGCAGAACCGCCTTGCGCACGACATGCGGATGAAGCCGCATGAAGGCCGCAAGCAGGTTTGCCCCGTTGGAATTGCC
This sequence comes from Pseudomonadota bacterium, assembly GCA_023451915.1. The sequence goes on from JAEXXS010000248.1 coordinate 2,011, forward strand.
GATAAAGGCAAGGCGTCCAGGGTCGATGTCATAGGCCGTAATCGCGCCCTCCACAAAAGCCTCAAAGGCTTCCGCTTCGAAGCGGATATCCTTCTGGTCGAACCGCTTTTGATCGAAACGGCGGAACCAGCGCTGAATACCCTCTTCCGTGCTGCGACCGCGAACACCGATCAGCGTAGCGCGCGGCGCGGCCATGCGGGCAAGCGGCATGAGATCATTCTCATTCCCGCCCGAACCGTGAAGCAGGATCAGCGTGCTGCCATCCGGGTCTTCAGGCAGGTGCACACGATGGACAAAGGGTAGATCGCGATAGATCACCCGCTCCTCACCCGGCAGGCCGAATTGTGGCATGCGGGCACGGATCGCATGGGCCTGCTTCTCATTTCCCGGCGGCACGAACAGAAGCTGTCCCAATGTTTCCACCGGCTCGTCTATCGCGAAACCCGGGGCGTCGGTGGCAAATTCGAACAGGGTTCCGCCCGGCTCGCGAACATAGAGCGAGGTGAAATATT
>JAEXXS010000487.1 GCA_023451915.1 Pseudomonadota bacterium
AACCCGAAAATGGCCACATGCGAAGACATGATGAGGAAATTGTCGACCGTGAAATAATAAGGCGACAGGAACGAAAAGGCCGCGATAATTGCGATCAAGGCAAAAAATGCACGACCTTCGAGCAGCAGATGCACGATATTGGTTTTCCGCTTTGCCCCGTCCGGGGTTGCCGCTTTGTCTTTTGTGCTCGTGACTGACATTCTATCAGTGCTCCATAACTAAAGCATTCCAGCGATCTGGTAATATCAGATCAGATGCTCGGACTTTTCGACTTGCGCATGCCCCACTCAAAATGCCGAAGGCGTCTGAAGGCATGCAGTAGATTCTCAGTGACCGACCATGGATTCACCCGAGGCGGCCATGATCTTCTCCTTGGAGGCATCCGAACCAAATTCAGCTGAGATGCGCCCGCGATGCATGACGATGATGCGGTGTGCGATACTCAGGCATTCGCCGACTTCCGAGGTCGTATAGATGACCGCCAGCCCCTGCTTGGCCTTCTCGGCCAGCAGCTTGAACACCTCGGCCTTCGCGCCGATATCGATGCCCCGGCTCGGTTCGTCCAGCAGGATCACTTCAGGCTCGGTGGCAAGCATCTTGCCGATCACAACCTTCTGCTGATTACCGCCGGATAGCGACCCAATCGCCGCGTCGCCGCCATCAGTTTTGATATGAACGTTCTTGATCGACTGATCGATAATGTGCTTCTCGCTTTTGCGAGACGTGAAGAGACCTTTAGTAATCTCGGCAATGCTGGCCAGCGACAGGTTCTTTCCGACCGTCATCGTCTGGACCAAACCATCGCGCTGGCGATCCTCTGGAACGAGAACCAGTCCCTTTTCGATGCGTTGCGCAATATTGAGGCCCGTGACATCATTGCCCTTGAGGAGCACCCGACCATCACTCGCCTTCAGACGACCGGCCACCGTTTCCAGAAGCTCGGTGCGGCCCGCGCCCATCAGCCCATAGATGCAAACGATTTCACCTGCCCGCACATCGAGCGAGAGCCGGTCCACCAGCGCAAAATCGGCGCCTGATGGATCTGGAACCGTCAGGTTCTCAACGGAAAGGGCGACATCGCCCCATTCGTAACCGGTGGGGGGAGAGCCGAGATCGAAATTCTCGCCCACCATATTGCGAACGATCCATTCCAGATCGATTTCATTGCGAGGCGCATAGGCCGTCATGTTGCCATCACGCAGCACAACGGCATGATTGGTGATTTGTAGTGCTTCTTCGAGATGGTGTGAAATATAGACAATCGCAACGCCACGCGATGTCAGATCGCGGATGACCTTGAACAGCACCTCGACTTCCGACGCACTCAATGCGGAGGTCGGTTCATCCATGATGAGAATACGGGAATTGACCGAAAGGGCGCGTGCAATTTCCACAATCTGCTGCTGTCCGAGACGCAACTCTTCAACCGGCGTCAGCGGGTCGATATCCTCTTCCAGTTCCTTCATGAGTTCGCGCGTAAGGCGCTCTTCCTCGGCGAAATTGACGCCAGTCGGCGTGCGAATTTCACGGCCCATGAAGATATTATCGCGCACATTCATGTTCGGCGCGAGGCTCAGTTCCTGATGGATAATCGAGATGCCCCGATCCCGTGCCTCAGTCGACGAATTGAACGTCACCGGTTCGCCATCAAGCACAATCGTGCCCGATGTTGGTTGGATAACCCCGGACAGCACCTTCATCAAAGTCGATTTGCCGGCACCGTTTTCGCCGAAAAGCGTGGTGACCTGGCCGCGACGGATCTCGAAATTCACACCCTTGAGAGCATGAATGCGGCCATAGGATTTGGCGACATTCTGCGCGGCAAGAACGACATCACCGTTCTTACCTTCAATTTCGGGGCGTTCGATTGTGGCGGTGGTGTTCATTTGACGGCGAACTCCACCGGCGTCACGAGCCAGTTCTTAGGATTGACAAGCTTGAAAACACCCGTCACCGAAACGGTCTTGCCAACGAGATTGTCGGCATCCACGCCCTGCAGAACCTGCTTCTTCATCTCATTGTTGAGCGCCGAACCCGCGTTCTGGAATTCGATCTGGTTCTTGAACTGACCAAATTCGATTGTGCCGGTTGCGTCGCGCAAATCTGTGCCATTGACGGCGGGGCCGGTCTGAACCCGGATTGCCATGCCCTCAGGCAGACCATCGACCTTGATCACATTATAGTTCGACTTGCGCTCTTCAACGACGCCGGTAAACTTCACTGGAATGACGGGATTGACGCTGCCGACACCGTATTTCTTGCCAGCAGCAGCCTTATCGGCTGCCAACGCCGTTCCGACCTCGACTGCATCGGCGGCGCGTTCGACAATGCTCGACTTGACCTTCGGGAACTCGGAAGCACCATAAGCCTCAGGCGAAAATGCCTGCTGACGCACATCGGAATCAGAACCGATCCTGACCACCTTGGTATCAAATCCAATCGCGCCAATAACGACGACCGCAGCAATCACGCTCCAAAGGATGGCGCGGTTCTGCTTGGGCGAACCTCGTGAAACTTGATTAGTCTGTACACTCATTATCAAACGCCTTCAGCTTCGGCTGCATTGTCGTAACAGAACGGATCGAGCAGCCGAATCTGGCCGCC
>JAEXXS010000498.1 GCA_023451915.1 Pseudomonadota bacterium
GGATACCGCGCCCTTTCGGTTTTCGGAACGGAAAAAGAAGGTCTGCTGCCGATGATCAACACCCATGTCGATCTGATGGACTGGCATGGAACGCGGGGTGCGCGTGATCACACAGCGCTGATTGACGATATCGTCCATCGTCTGAAGGCGATGTTCGACGGCGGCGGGAGCATGGGATTTCTGACCCATCATCTGGTTCATGATGAGTCTGCGTGGCAGTTTCTCGACACGTTATTCGGTGAGACAGCCTCTCATCCCGCCAGCCGCTGGATGGCGCTACCGGATATGCTCATTCAGAAATAAGCTTAGACGTCGAAGGACTGGCCTTGCCGCGCCGAAAAGGCGCCAGCAAACTCGCTCTGGGCCAGTCGATCGATCGCCTCGAGCTCTGCGTCCGTGCGCAGCGGCGAATGGTGGATGAAAGCGACGTTCTTTGCGCCCGCTGCTTTGGCGAGTCGGATAGCGTGCTGCCAGGAAGAGTGTCCGTAGCCAACATAGCGCGCCATTTCGTCGTCCGTATAGGTGGTGTCGTAGAGGAAAAGATCTGCGCCCTGGATCAGATCCAGCACAGTGGGATCAAGAAGGCCGGGCTCGTGCTCTGTATCGGTAATCATCGCGACCGAGCGCCCGCCCCATTGCACCCGATAGCCGATGGCCCCGCCGGGATGATTGAGTTTTCCGGTCTTGATCTCAACACCCGGATGGGGCTCCAGAATATCGCCCGGTTGAAAATCCCGGCAAATCATTTTCGCGGGACAGACGTCTATTTCAACCGGAAACCAGGGGGGACGAATAAACTGCGAGACAATCTCGCTGGTGTTCATCTTCCCATACATATGCCCGGACCAGAGTTCCACGCTCGAGTTGGCATCAAAGAGGGGAGCAAAATAGGGCAGACCGATAATGTGGTCATAATGACAGTGGGAAAAGAACAGGTTGACGTTGGAAATGCCGTCAGCGAGCAGGGATTTTCCGGCGGGCAGGAGCCCAGATCCGGCATCGAACAACAATCTGTGTTCACCGCATTGCATCTCTATGCAGACGGTATTACCGCCATATCGCTGGAAATCCGGTCCCGAAACCGGAAGACTGCCCCGCACTCCCCAAAAACGCACCCGAAACACTGTGTCCCTCTTCTTTCCACCGTGCAATTCATGGCATGTTAGCCATGCGGCGAAACATATGCGAGTACCGAATCTACGTTGCTACGAAATATCTAGCACTCTTGTCAGTGATATGAAGCGCTGGACGATGGAAAGGAAATCTCTAGAGGATGGCATCTGAACTCCCGTCCATCGCCGTGATTGCCGACGCGCATTTCCACGATATTTTTGGCGACTATGGCACTGCTGGGGTCATAGTGAACGATAGGGCTATGGCATTACGCCCATTCGCCGATACAGTGCGTTCGACGCGGGTGTTTAACGAGAGTTTCGCAGCATTGCCATACGCATTGGATGATATAGCTGCGCGCGGGATCCGCCATGTGGTCCTGCTGGGTGATTATTCGGATGACGGCCAGTTGGTGACAGTGGCGGCTCTGCGAACACTTCTAGCCGGTTACGCACGGCGCTTCGGGATGCAGTTCTACGCCGTGCCCGGCAATCACGATATTTTTGGCCCGGGTGGGAGGCACCGGTCAAAACGCTTTTTGAATGCACGCGGCGGCCACGATCTGGTGACCAGCAATCCGAAACGCAGGCCCGCTCCCGACGACGATGCCGTGATTATCAGTGAGGGCATGTATTGCGCGGGCTATCCAGAGGGGTTGCGTTCGCTGGGCGAGGTCGGGTTTTTCCGAAAGCCAGACTATTTGCATTGGGAGACGCCCTTCGGCATCGACGATCATCCGTCAGCAAGAGAGTTCGAAATCCGCTCGCCTGATGGCGCGACGGTTCGCAGGCTGATGGATGCGTCCTATCTCGTCGAGCCTTTCGACGGCGTTTGGATGCTGATGATCGACGCCAATGTGTTTGTGCCGGTGGGTGGAGAAACCTGCGATGAGGAAGGAGCGTTCACCGACAGCACCGACGCCGGATGGAACGCGATGCTGGTCCACAAACGCTTCATTCTGGACTGGATAGGATCGGTCACGGAGCGTGCCCGAACACTCGGAAAGACAATCATCGCTTTTTCGCATTATCCGGCGCTTGACCCGCTGGACAGCACGCGGAATGACGAACGAGCCGTTCTCGGGCAAACGAGTCTCCTCGGACGCATCCCGGAACCGGATGTTGGTGATGCCTTGATTGATGCCGGTATCCGCCTGCATTTCAGCGGGCATCTCCATGTCAACGACACTGCTCGCCATAGCAATGCCAATGGCTTTCTGTTCAATATATCTGTGCCGTCGCTGGCCGCTTTCCCCGGTGCCTACAAGATTGTCCACATTGAGCCCAACCGGCTGGCCGTAGAGACGATAAGCATTGACGACATGAAGCTGGACCCAGACATCCTCCGTCAATATGCAGCCGAAGTGGAAAGGAATGGGATTAATCCCGGAAAGTTGCTTCAATCCGCAAATTATGGGGAATTTCTGTCGAAGCACCTCGCGCATCTTGTCGGCAGGCGATTCTTGCGCCGGGAATGGCCGGAGGAACTTGCGGCAGCCGTGAGGAACCTTCGCCTACTGGATCTGGCCGCTCTGGCGCTGATCGAGCGGCCTATTTATTCTGGCGCGATTGCGGACCTTAAGGCTGCGATTGCCGATAGTGATATCCAGCACCAATTGACGATCTCCGCCGTGGAACATGATCTCGATCCATCATCCGTGTCGCGGATTGAGGTTATGACTTTTCTGGGCGACTGGTATCACGTTCGGATGGGAAGTGACCTGGGGCTGGATGTGATATCGAAGCCACATCTCGCAGCTTACAAATGGGTGTCGGGCATCTATGCTCGCCGTATGAATGCAATAACGCCCGGTTCGATGCAGGAAGCGTTCGGAAGACTTTTCCGGATGTTCGACCGTTTCATCTCCGGTTTACCGTCAAGAAACTTCGCCATCGATCTCACAGCAGGTGGGATACAGCCGATATGACCAGCGCATTTCTGTATGCAAATCGGCCATAGGAATTGACCAGCAATAAATGTCTGGCCTACAACATACCGATGATGGATACTCTTCCCGCTAACGCGACGACCTTCGACTGGCACGAAAGCGCATTTGACATTCTGCGTGGTGCCGCCGCCTACACTTCAAGCCCTTTGATCAAGGGCTTGTCGAAGGTTATTGCCCGCCACCCCGAGGCGGACCTTGGCAATGCCTTCAACCACAAGCAGGTGGCCTGCAAAATGTGGGCGCGGCAGTCTCTGTTCGAAACTTTGGGCGGGAAATTTGATCGCATCGTTATTCTGGGTGGCTGGTACGGTGTTCTGGCCGCGATGTTTTTCGAAGATCAGCGCTTTGATATTGAAGCGATCGACAGTTTCGATATCGATCCTGATGTGGGTGCCGTGGCGGAAACGTTAAACAGCACATGGAAGGACCGGTTTCGGGCATTGACCGCTGATATGTATCAGCTCGCCTATCCGGAACTGGGAGCCGATTTGGTAGTCAACACCAGTTGCGAACACATCGCCGACTTGCCCGCCTGGCT
>JAEXXS010000505.1 GCA_023451915.1 Pseudomonadota bacterium
ATGGATTCTTCCAGCGGCACGTCGCCCCGCTCCAGATCGTCGACGATCTTTTCAAGCTGCTTGAGCGCATCCTCGAAGCTCATGACCGCAATATCGGCATTGGACGGTTCGGTTACCATGATTCATCCTTTCAACAGCCGCGTCATATGCGTAGATGCGGACTGCGACAAGCCCTCTAGATCATATCCACCTTCCAGCACGCTCACGAGCCGGTGATCGCAGAAGCGTTCCGCCCGTTCCATGAGTTTGCCGGTTGCCCAGTCGAAATCCGCCTCGTCGAGATTGATCTCGGCCAGCGGATCGCGAAAATGAGCATCGAAGCCAGCCGAAATAAGGATCAAATCTGGCCGGAAGTTGTCCAAAGCAGGTAATACACGACTATTAAATGCCTCGCGAAATTCGCGGCTGCCGGTATTAGGCGAAAGCGGCGCGTTGACGATGTTGCCGACACCGGTTTCATCCTTCGCGCCGGTGCCCGGATAAAGCGGAAACTGATGCGTGGAGCAGAACAGAACGCTCGGATCGTCCTGAAAAATATCCTGCGTTCCGTTGCCGTGATGCACATCCCAATCGACGATGGCGACACGCTCTGCGCCATGACGGCGCTGCGCATGGCGGGCCGCAATGGCAATCGAATTGAACAGGCAAAAGCCCATGGCGCGCTCACGCTCGGCATGATGGCCCGGGGGGCGCGCGGCGACAAAACCATTACTGGCAGTGCCCGAAAACACATCATCCACCGCGCCCAACGTCGCGCCGATGGCGGTCAGTGCCGCCTCCATGCTCTTCGGGCTGACATAGGTGTCGCCGTCGAGTTTCACGACGGGCTGCGGCGCTTCCTCATCTTCGACCGGCTCCGGGATTTTGGCGCGCACCGCATCAAGATGCGCTTCGGGATGGGCGAGCAAGATTGCATCTTCGCTGGCCTTCGATGCCTCGACACGGTCAAGCCGGTAAAAATCCGGCCCTTCCAGCTCGCTCATCAACGCACGAATGCGATCCGGGCGCTCGGGGTGCCCGGATGGCGTCAGATGTTCCAGATAGATCGGATGCCAGTAAAGCCGTGTTGTCATGCGCGCATTATAGCAGCAGCGGGGCACATGACCATGACGGTCCTGTGCATATCCCGCCTGCAGTCTTCAGATGATTTCCGTGCGGACAATACCGATGCCGAAACCTTCCAGACCGACATAGTGACGCTCGCGGGAGGCCAGAAGCACGATGGAGGTGATGCCCAGATCCTTAAGAATCTGCGCGCCAAGGCCGATCTGACGCCACTCTTCTTCGCGGGCGCGGGCTTCCGCATGGCTTTCATGCTCGCCTGGCAGATTATCGCGGGCGCGCGCATCGTGATGATCGGCGCGAACCCCAACCGAGCCTTCACGCAGATAAACCAGAACGCCGCGGCCTTCCTTACCCATGCGCTCCATGATCGCATCCAGATTGCTGCCGCCCTTGCCGAACACATCGTTGAGCACGTCTTCGCGATGCAGGCGCACCGGCACTTCCTCCCCATCGCGAATGTCGCCGAAAACCACGGCTACGTGCTGCATCGGCTCCCATGGCAATTCATAAGTATAGGCATGGGCATTGCCCGCGCAGGTCTTGATTGCCGCATCGCCGACGCGCTTGACCAGCGTTTCCTTGCGCTGGCGATAGGCGATGAGGTCGGCCACCGTCACGCGGTGCAGCGAATGTTTCTCCGCGAAAGCCGTCACATCGGGACCACGCATGACCGTGCCGTCATCATTGACCAGTTCGCAGATGACGCCAATCGGCGGCAGATTGGCGAGCTTGCAAAGATCGACGGCAGCTTCCGTGTGGCCGGAACGCATCAAAACGCCGCCTTCGCGCGCGATCAGCGGGAAAATATGGCCCGGGCGCACAAAATCATCCGCGCCGGCATTGGGATTGGCCAGATTGCGCGCCGTCAGCGTGCGGTCTTCCGCCGAAATGCCAGTGGTCGTGCCATGGCGATAATCGACAGTGACCGTGAAAGCGGTGGTGTGGGCAGATTCATTCTCGGCGACCATCGGCGCGAGATTGAGGCGCTTGGCTTCCTCACGCGGCATTGGCGTGCAGACGATGCCCGATGTATGCCGCACAATGAAGGCCATCTTTTCCGGCGTGCAATGCACGGCGGCAACGATCAGGTCGCCTTCGTTCTCACGGCCATCGTCGTCCATGACGACGACGATTTCGCCGCGCTCGAAAGCGCGCAATGCATCCACAACCTGCTTCTGATTATAGCTCATCGACATACACCCTTGTTAAATCCGTCCCGTGTGGCCGTATTTTTCTCAGACGCGGCCCGTTTGGCCGCGGTGACGCAGATAATGATCCGCAATGGCGCAGGCGACCATGGCCTCGCCAATCGGCACGGCGCGGATGCCCACGCATGGATCGTGGCGTCCCTTGGTCATCACGTCCACGTCCCGACCATCCTTGTCGATGGAGCGGCGCGGCGTCAAAATGGAAGAGGTCGGCTTGACTGCAAAGCGCGCCACCACTGGCGCACCGGTGGCGATGCCGCCCAGAATGCCGCCGGCATGGTTGGACAGGAACAGCGGCTTGCCGTCATTGCCCATCCGCATTTCATCGGCATTTTCCTCGCCGGTGAGGCGCGCAGCTTCAAAGCCATTGCCGATTTCCACGCCCTTTACGGCATTGATCGACATCAGCAGGCTGGCAATATCCTGATCGAGCTTGCCATAGATCGGCGCGCCGATACCGGCGGGCACTCCCTCAGCCACGATCTCGATCACCGCGCCGACCGACGATCCGCTCTTGCGGATGCCGTCGAGATAACCCGCAAACAGTTCGACCGAGCCCGCATCCGGCGAGAAGAACGGATTATTGTCCACTTCCGACCAGTTCCAGCGGCGACGGTCGATGCCGTGAATACCCATGGCGACCAGCGCGCCCTTGACTTCCAGCCCCGGCACGATCTTGCGCGCAATGGCGCCAGCCGCCACGCGGGCCGCCGTTTCACGCGCCGACGAACGGCCGCCGCCACGATAATCGCGAATGCCGTATTTGACATCATAGGTGTAATCGGCATGGCCCGGACGATACTGGCGGGCGATCTCGCCATAATCCTTGGAGCGCTGATCGGTGTTTTCGATCATCATCGAAATCGGCGTGCCGGTGGAGGTCATGGTCACGCCGTCTTCGCCCAGAAGAACGCCCGACAGCACACGCACCTGATCCGGCTCGCGGCGCTGGGTGGTATATTTGGACTGACCCGGCTTGCGCTTGTCGAGATAGGACTGAATTTCAGCTTCGGTAAAGGTGATGCCGGGCGGGCAACCATCCACGACGCAACCGAGCGCCAGACCGTGGCTTTCGCCCCAGGTGGTGACGCGGAACAGATGACCGAAACTATTATGAGACATGCGCGACGCCTGACTAAAATGACCCCGGAACGCCCCGGAGGCGAACCCTGACGGGCAGGATACCAGCTACTTTACCGGGCGTTTTATTGAGCTTTTCGGGATCGGTCAAATCATGGCCGGCCCTGACCCGAAATTTCCTTCGGATCAACCCGATCCGGTATTTTTTTTGACACATTCGACACGCTACATTGAGGGCAACAAAGCGCAAGCCGCTAATGATCAAATGACGACGCCGTGTCGATTCGCTCACGCGATGCCTTCACAGGGACACAGCGATGCAAATGGGCGAAAAAGCGGGCAAAAGGAGCGGAAAACCATGCATTATCTGGTCGCATTGATCCTCATTCTCGCCTCGCTGTTTTCAACAGTCGCCATGGCCGACGATGCCGAAGG
>JAEXXS010000020.1 GCA_023451915.1 Pseudomonadota bacterium
GGCGTGCTTTCGAGAAGCGGCACCAGCCGACCGTCGCGGAGATATTCCTTCACCTCGAACAGCGGCTTGTTGATGATGCCGCGCCCGCCCAGCGCCCATTGCGTCAATACGTCGCCATCATCGGAATCATAAGGCCCGGTCACTTCGAATTTGCGAAGACCTTCCGATGTTTGAAGCGACCAGTAATATTCCTTCGACCCCGGAAAACGCAGCAGCAAACAGTCGTGCTTGTCCCCCAAAAGCTCTTCCGGCGATTGCGGAACCCCATGTTTTTCAAGATATTGCGGCGCAGCGCAGATCACCCGCTCACAATTCAGGATGCCGCGCATGCGCAGGTTGGAGTTTTCCAGAACCCCGAGTTTGAAGGCGACATCCACGCTTTCGCTCATAATGTCGATCTCGTGGTCGGACAGTCGCAAGCGCACTTCGATGTCCGGATATTTGTCGTGAAACTCCGGAATGCCCGATGCGATGAGCCTGCGGCCAAGCCCCAGAGGCGCGGTGATGCGAATCGATCCCTTGGGATTTTTTGCAAGTTCCGCGACGGCTGCTTCCGCCTCATCGACCGCTTCGAGGATTTTCAACGCACCGTCATAGAATATGCGGCCATGCTCGGTCGGGGTCAGCTTGCGCGTGGTCCGGTTGAAGAGCCGGACGCCAAGATGCTTCTCCAACTCCTTGATTCGATTGCTCGCAACCGCCGGAGAGGCGCGCTGGTCGCGCCCGGCGGCAGAAAGATTTCCCAATTCGACAACGCGCACGAAAACGCGCAGATTATCAAGATAAGACATATGTCACCCTCATGGCGTCCCCTCCACGATTGTCTAGTTTTTTTTGAAAGTGATGGTCGTGTAGTGCCGTTCCCTCGGACGCAAAGCTTTGGCACATATAAAGCATTCCCAGTTAAAGTGGGAACCGGTTTTACGTTCGGGAATGCTTATAAAAAACAGCAGCCCGCTGCAATAACGAACATTTAGGGCATAAACGGGGGCGCGAACAATGGGAGTATCTGATGTATGATTTTGCCGTAGCCTGGGATTGGCTGGGCTTCGCAGCGCGGTGGCTGCACGTCATTACCGCGATTGCGTGGATCGGCTCATCTTTCTATTTCATCGCGCTTGATCTCGGTCTGCGCCAGCGTCCCGGCTTGCCGGTTGGCGCACATGGCGAGGAATGGCAGGTCCATGGCGGCGGTTTCTATCACATCCAGAAATATCTGGTTGCGCCAGCCGAAATGCCCGAACACCTCACCTGGTTCAAATGGGAATCCTACGCCACCTGGCTGTCGGGCTTCACGCTGCTCTGCATCGTCTATTACACGGGCGCCGATCTCTACCTGATCGATCCGAATGTGCTCGACGTGTCTGTTCCGGTTGCCATCGCCATTTCCATCGGCTCGCTGGCCTTTGGCTGGGTCGCCTATAACACCATCTGCAAGCTGATGCTGGGCAAGAGCGATACGCTTCTGATGGTCCTGCTTTATGTCGTGCTGGTGTTCGTGGCCTGGGGCTATACGCATCTGTTCACGAGCCGCGCCGCCTTCCTGCATCTGGGCGCTTTCACGGCGACGATCATGTCGGCCAACGTGTTCATGATCATCATCCCGAACCAGAAAATCGTGGTGGCCGATCTGATCGCCGGTCGCAAGCCCGATCCGAAATACGGCAAGATCGCCAAGCAGCGCTCGACGCATAATAACTATCTGACGCTGCCGGTGCTGTTCCTGATGCTGTCGAACCACAATCCGTTGGCTTTCGGCACGCAATATAACTGGATCATCGCATCGCTGGTGTTCCTGATGGGCGTGACCATCCGCCATTGGTTCAACACGCAACATGCGCGTAAAGGCAAGCCGACCTGGACCTGGCTGGTGACGGTCATCCTGTTCATCATCATCATGTGGCTTTCCACCGCGCCGAAGATTCTGACCGGCCAGCCGGAGGAACAGAAGGTTTCCGCTTTACAGCAAACTTTCATCTCGGACCCGCACTTTGGCAAAGTGCGGGATACCGTTTTGGGACGCTGCGCCATGTGTCACGCGGCAGAGCCGGGCTGGGAAGGCATGATCACGCCGCCAAAGGGCGTGACGCTTGAAACGGATCGGGAAATCGCCGCCCATGCGCGCGAAATCTATTTGCAGGCCGGTCGCTCCCATGCCATGCCGCCCGCCAATGTGACCGGAGTGACCGATCAGGAGCGCCAGCTTCTCGCCTCCTGGTATGAATCCGCTACTGCTGGAGCAAAGTAACCATGACCAGACTTCTCATCCGTGGCCGCGTGCTGACCTTTCGCGATGAGCCGCAAAGTCTTGATGACAGCGCTTCCTATCGTTATATCGAAGATGGCGCCATTTTGGTTGAAAACGGACGCATTGCGCGCCTTGGCGATTACGCTGAGCTAAGCGCGGAAGCGGGCAGCGATGTAAAGCTCGCCGATCATCGCCCGCATCTGATCCTGCCGGGCTTCATCGATACGCATATCCATTATCCGCAGACCCAGGTGGTCGCGTCCTATGCCGCCAATCTTCTGGAATGGCTCAACACCTACACATTCGTGGCCGAACAGAAATTCGCCGATGAGCAGCACGCGGAATTCATCGCCGAGCGCTTTCTGGACGAGCTGATCCGCCATGGCACCACCACGGCTGTCGCTTATTGCTCGGTGCATCCGCAAAGCGTCGACGCCTATTTCCGCGCGTCGCAGCATCGCAACATGCGCATGCTGGGCGGCAAGGTGATGATGGA
>JAEXXS010000083.1 GCA_023451915.1 Pseudomonadota bacterium
CCGGCTGGCGCATCGGCTGGATGACCGTGCATCCATCCGTTGGTCCGGTGATCGAAAACATGATCCAGTATTCCAATTCCGGCGTGGCACCCTTCATGCAGCGCGGCGCGGTTGCGGCGCTCGATCACGGCGAACCCTTCATCGCCATGCAGGTGGAGCGCGCCCGCGCCACCCGCGACAGGCTTTGCTCGACCTTGCAGGCAACCGGCAAGGTGCGTCTGGCGCCGCCGGAAGGCGCGTTTTATCTGTTCTTCGGCGTGGAAGGCGTGACGGATTCCGTCAAGGCGGCGATCGATATGATCGACCGGGCCAATGTGGGCCTCGCACCGGGCAGCGCTTTCGGGCAAGGCGGCGAGGCGTTCTTCCGCCTTTGCTTTGGGCGTGCCCCGCATCAGATCGACGAAGCCGCAGCCCGGCTCGTGAAATGGATCGAGCAACAATAATTGAAAAAGGCCGGTGAAAACCGGCCTTTTTCATGGAAATATTTGCGACGCGCTCAGCCGCCCGCTTTGGAAACCATCAGCGGTACGACGCGGTCGGAACTGGCTGCCTGCGGGGCATCGTTTTCGGCAAAGGGAATGCCGAGTGTGTTCCAGACTTCCAGCAGCGCATCCTTCAGCCCGTCGATCAGCGCATCGTCATGCAGCGGCGACGGCGTGATGCGCAGGCGTTCGGTGCCGCGCGGCACAGTCGGGTAGTTGATCGGCTGGATATAGATGCCATGCACATCGAGGAGCCGGTCGCTGGCCTTCTTGCAAAGCTCGGGATCACCGACCAAAACGGGCACGATATGGGTGTCCGAAGGCATGACCGGCAGGCCCGCCGCCGACAGCACCTCCTTGGCCTGCTGCGCCTGACGCTGCTGGCCGTCGCGCTCGACCTGCGAGGTCTTGAGATGGCGGATCGAAGCGGTCGCGGCAGCTGCTACCGATGGCGGAAGCGCGGTCGTGAAGATGAAGCCCGGCGCATAGGAGCGCACGGCGTCGATAATGGCGCGGGAGCCGGTGATATAGCCGCCCAGCGCGCCGAAAGCCTTGGCCAGCGTACCTTCGATGATGTCGATGCGATGCGCCAGACCATCACGGTCGGTGATGCCGCCGCCGCGCGTACCGTACATGCCGACCGCATGAACTTCATCGATATAGGTCATGGCGTTATATTTGTCGGCGAGGTCGGCGATCTTTTCGATCGGCGCAATATCGCCATCCATCGAATAGACGGATTCGAACACGATCAGCTTTGCGCGCGCCGGATCGGCGGCCTTCAAAAGCTGCTCCAGATGCTCGACGTCATTGTGACGGAAAATCTTCTTCTCCGCGCCCGAGCGGCGCACGCCCTCGATCATTGAGGCATGGTTCAACTCGTCGGACAGGATCAGGCAGTTCGGCAGCAGGCGCGCAATGGTCGAAATCGAGGCTTCGTTGGAAATGAAGCCAGAGGTGAAGACGAGACCGGCTTCCTTGCCGTGCAGATCGGCAAGTTCGGCTTCCAGCTCGACCAGCGGATGATTGTTGCCGGAAATGTTGCGCGTGCCGCCAGCGCCGGAACCGGCATTGCTTGCGGTGTCGCACATGGCCTTGATCACATCGGGATGGTGGCCCATGCCGAGATAATCATTGGAACACCAGACGGTGATTTCACGGGCGGCGCCATTGTTTCGCCAGATCGCGCGGGGGAAGCGCCCGACAATACGCTCAAGATCGGCGAAAACGCGGTAACGCTTTTCGGCGTGCAACTGATCAATCGCTTCTTCGAAAAACCGGCGATAATCCATCATGCGCTCCTTAGAGCGGTTCCGGTTGAAACGGAATCGTGTAACCGCTCTATCTATTTGTTTTCACGCATTATCCGACGCAAAACCGCTACGCACTTTTGCTGGAAATGCTCTAGAGGGCCGTGCGACCGCGAGGGGCGCACAAAACTCGCTCTAACTATTTGATTCGACGCACCGTGTTTTCGAAAAATCGCTCCCGATTTTAAGCCGATGCGCGTGTCTTTGCCTTAACTAGCGCTTTTGACCCTTAACGTCCATGGCGCGGTTGCGGGCAATTTGCCACGTTTTATTGAAGCAGCATTGATCAGGATCAAGCAAATGTCCCGGTTGAGGCTGATTGGCTCAGGACAGAGTGATCTTCCGCAGGAATTGCAACCATATATCGTTACGCCGGATCGTCAGGCGCGGAATGCCGAACGGGTCGTCGGTGGCTTTTGCGGAACGCCTTTCCGTCGTGGTCGCGTATTTATACCCGGCCTGCGCCACGATCTCGCGCGTTCTGGCAGTCTCGCCGCCATAGGGATAGGCGAAGGAGATGACTTCCTGACCCAGCATATCCTCGATCTTTTCGCGGGACTGCCGGATCTGCACTTCGGCTTCCATATCGTTTGCTTCGCCCAGATTGATATGATCGAGCGTATGCGACCCGACTTCGTGACCAAGCGCCGCCCATTCGCGCATTTCGGCGACGCCCATGCAATCCGCCCGCGCCACGCCGATTTTCTGATCCCAGAGATTGAAACCGCCGATCTGGTTGGCGACGAAATAATTCGTGGCGGTGAAGCCATGCTCTTCCAGGATGGGCAGAGCATTGCGGAAGACATTTTCAAACCCGTCATCGAAGGTAATGACTGCGACTTTTCCCTTTTTACCGCCATAGATGTAGGGCAGCGCATCCTTCAACGACAATCCCTGATAGCCGAGCCGCTTGAGCCAGGCCATCTGGCTGCGAAAGCGGTCGGGATGCACAGTCATGCTGCGAAACGGCGCTTTGTGCCGCGGCGGAACATCGATCTGGTGATAAAGGAGAATGGGGACGGACACGATAATCCTCGAACTTGTATTTTCAGTCGATCACGGAAAAGAATGTTCTGCGGCTAAATGTTTAAAAAGACATAATTAAATTAGTTTGCTTTTCGAGGAAATTGCTAAGTTTTGCGAGAACGATTTTTGATCTTCCAGCGATAAAGCGGTCGCAGGATTTCCCGCTTCAACTTATCCGGCAGAGAGCGGGATTTTTGAATGGTGCTGCCGCCCAGCCGCACCGACACTTCACGCACACCGCCGGGCAGGACGGAAAGCGGCTTCAGCCCCGTTACCCAGTTCATCTGCGCCGTGGTGTCCACGGGCCGGTCGAATGTCTCGGTCGCGGCCAGCAGCCGTCGCGCCGCCTCGCGTCCGACAAGCTGCGCAACCATGCCAAGGCCGACCGGCACAGGCAGGATTACCCGCACGCCATCGATATTGAGCACTTCGCGACCTGTTTCCCGCTCGCGGAAGGGAAAGCGGATGAAGCTGTCATGGTCGACAAGCTGCAACGCGGCCTGAAAAGCCGCCGCAAATTCCGGCGTCAACTCCACATCATCTTCCAGCACGAAACCGGCGTCGATCTTCTGATCGACAATGGCCTGCCATGCCTTGCGATGCGACAGAAAGCAGGCAATCTCGTTGGTGCTCAGCGGAAAGGGGTAGTGGGGCTGGTGTAACGAGCGGCGATAAACGCGCTGGATGGTTTCTCCATCAAGCACGCGCCCATCAACCGCGTCGATCACTTCCGCCCGCACTGGCAGGCTTTCGATGATCCGCGCCACCTGCGGCTGTCGATCACTCGCCCGCTTCAGATGGATGATGAAGGCTTTAACGGCCTTTTTGGGGCCGGTTTGCACTGGAGATTCTTGCCGCGTTTCGTTCATGGCCTCTATGTAGCGTGGGGCGGATCAAAAAGCTCCAGGATTTTTTGGGCGCAATCAGCATTCCCCAATCACAATGCAGCCATGCAGTATCTGCACTTCTCAAACGGGCCTGAAAGGCGGAAGCTCAACCGTGGGAGGAAGATAAAAACAAGGGGATACCACCATGAGCCTTCCAATCAATCTTCGTACCCAATTCAATCGCTGGATGCAGTATTGCGAAAACCTGCGTGAGCTTGAAAGCTGCAGCGACCGCGAGCTGAACGATCTCGGCCTCAGCCGCAACGACATCCGCCGCGTGGCCCGCGAAGCTGCCTACGCAGCCGCCTGACCATGCCAACAAAAGGAGCCGCGCGCGTTCGGCGCAATACCGGACGCGGCGTTCCCGGCGCGGTGGAATGGTTAGTCTTCAGACATCTCCAGGCTTCTTAAAGCGGATATGAATATCATCGCCCGCAAGGTCGAAACCGGCATAGTTGCGCTGGAAGGCGATCAAGGCGTCGTTGACGCCCTTGGAATAGTCGTCGTCCTGCACGTCGATATGATGCCGGTAAAGAATCCTGTCGCCTTTGTAGAATATAACCTGACCTTCCATCATAGCCTCCTTCGTCGCTGATAAGCATCAAGACGGAACGCCGCCGGATGGCGCGTCGAGCCGGTGTCTATTGGAGATAGGCGATGGTTGGCGCGCTTCAAGGTTTGTCTGGGTTTCTATCGCTCGCGAGCGTCAGCCAGGCCCGTGCCGCATGGGACAGAAACGCGCCTTTGCGCCAGATCAGGGCCATGTTCCAGTTCATGTCCGCATCGGTGATTTTCTGAATGCGGACGCCGGAATGATGGCGTTGCTCGGCGATCATCAGGGGCAAAAAGCCGACGCCCATGCCCGCCGCGACCAGTTCGACGATGAAATCGATCTGGCTGGAGCGGACGGCGATATTGGGGGCAAAGCCATGCTGCTGGCAGGCATCGAGGATGATATGATTGAGTGCGAAGCCGCTTTCAAAAAGGATGAAGGGCAGGCCTGCGATCTGCTCCAGCGTGACGCCGTCGCCGGAAGCCGCCTCATGGGTTGCAGGCAGCAGGGCGACGACCGGTTCGCAGCGCACATCCTGCCACTCGAAACTGTCTTCAACCGGCAGAAGCGAG
>JAEXXS010000159.1 GCA_023451915.1 Pseudomonadota bacterium
GCGGGAAGAGCGCGAAATGCGCGAGCGTGCTCAGGCCTTGCTTGACGCGTCCGGACTCGGACATCTCGCGGGCAGGCGCTGCGAACATCTCGAACATGCCGAACGGCGCTTCCTTGAAATCGTCCGTGCTTTGATGATCAGGCCGAAGCTTCTGCTTCTCGACGAACCCGCCGGTGGTCTGACAGGCCGCGAGATCGAATATCTGGGACAGATCATCCAGTCGGTGGCAGAGGCGGGTATTGGTGTGCTTCTCGTTGAACACCATACGGATTTTGTCTTCCGTTTGAGCCATCACGTCACTGTGCTCAATCTGGGCGCAGTTCTGGCGGAAGGCGCTCCGGATCAGGTGCGCAATGATGCGGAAGTCGTCCGCGTTTATTTGGGGAGTTGAGGGCATGGCCATGATGCAGAACGGCACGCCGTTGCTCGAAATCACAGATCTGAGCGTGGCTTACGGCAAGGCGCCCGTGGTCCTCGGCGCGTCGCTCAAGGTGCATGCCGGCGAGTTCCATGCCATTCTCGGTCGCAACGGAGCCGGGAAAAGCACAATGCTTCACGCGGTTTCCGGTTTGATCGGCAAACGCAGCGGTCAGGTTCGCTTTGGTGGTGTGGATATAACCAGCGCCACCCCCGAAAAGATCGTCGAGCTTGGGCTGATACAGGTATTGGAAGGCCACCGCATTTTTCCTTCCCTGACCGTGCAGGACAATCTTGAAGTCGCCGCCTATCCGGGAAAAAAGCGTGGTAAAAAGCCCGATTACGAGCGCATCTACCGGTTTTTTCCCGAACTGGCCTCAAAGAAGAACGATCCTGCGTCTTCGCTTTCTGGCGGCCAGCAGCAGATTCTGGCGGTTGGTCAGGGCATTCTCGCCGAACCGCGGCTGCTGGTCCTTGATGAGCCCTCCGGCGGACTGGCCCCTATCGTCGTGGATCGTATTCTCGACGTTGCGGCGCAGCTTGCCAAGGAAGGTGCAGCGATCATTCTGGTGGAGCAACTGGTGGAAAAGGCGCTACGCCATGCCGATACGGCAAGCGTGATGGATACTGGACGCATGGTGCATACGGGCAGCGCCGAGGAAATCGCCTCCAGCCCCGTCATCCGGGAAATCTATCTCGGCCACGCATCGTAACAACCTATCCGACTTGCCAGCATAAAGGCACGTCAACATGGGGCGGAACGCGCGCCCCATGAAAGATTTCTCATGCTCAAGGATGAAGCAAGTGTCAAAGACGACAGAACTCTCGCGCTACCACGGCAGGGTGGCTTTGGTGACCGGTGGGCTTGGCGCCATGGGATTGGCCATCGGTCGGCGGCTGACCGAAGAAGGCGCAACCGTTTATCTGGCCGATCTGACGACCGATGACGGGGGGCGAATAGCGGAAGCTTATGCGGGCGTATCACTCCCAAAAATTCTGACGCTTGATGTCAGCTCGGCGAAAAGCTGGGAAGAGGCGATCAATATGATTATCGCCGAAAGCGGCGCTTTGCATCTGCTCGTCAACAATGCAGGTGTGATAACGCCCGTACCGCAGCCCATCACCGATATTCCGCTCGATGAGTTTCATCGTGTGCTGAAGGTCAATCTGGACGGGGTTCTGCTCGGCACACAGGCCGCGTTGAAAGCGATGAAGCAAGGGGCAGGGGCGGCAATTGTCAATCTCGGCTCATTGGCCGCTTATACCGGCTCTGCCGATAACGGCACTTATGGCGTGTCGAAAGGGGCGGTTCGCTCTCTCACTAAACATGCAGCACTTTCGGCTGCGCGCAATGGTCATGATGTGCGCATCAATGTCGTGCATCCGGGCTATGTCTGGACACCTCTCGTTGCAGCCAAAGCGGCTGGCCAGTTCGGGACGGAAGACGCAGCGCGCGAAGCCTTCTCGAAGATGAACCCCTCGGGGCGCATCGTCGAACCATGCGACGTCGCAGCTGCCATTGCGTTTCTCGGCTCAAGCGATGCTCGCATGATCCATGGGGCCGATCTGGTTATTGATGGCGGTCGCCTCATCCAGTGATAGTTCGGGCGCGACTTCAACAAAAGTCGTTAAGGACGCGCTCATTCAGCGCTTTCGGCAGGTGCAGGGTTCGTAGCCACCGGCGAACAATCGGCCGGGCTTCATGCCGATCATGGCCGGAACCTCGTTCAAGGCTTGTGCCCCCAGCGAGCGTGCAATGGAGATAGTGGCCTCGGCACAGATGGCTGCGTCTTCCGCTGCGTTGTGATGTGCGAAAGTGAGGCCGAGATGCGAAGCCAGAACATTTAACTTGTGGGAGCCGAGGTCCGGCCAGACTTTCTGCGCCATTTTGACCGAACATAGATACTGAAATTCAGGATAGCTCTGCCGGTATTGGTCAAGGCATGCGCGCCAGACACTGAAATCGAAAGCGGCATTGTGGGCGATCATCGTCGCGCCCGCAAAGTCATCCGCGAATTCATCCATGACTTCGGGAAACTCTGCCGCACCTTCCACATGCTCGGGGCGAATACCGTGAATGGCGATATTGAACGAAGAAAAACGCATATCCTTCGGCCGGATAAGGCGCTCTTCAACGCGCACGACGCGATCATCTTCAATCCATGCCAAACCAACAGAACAGGCGCTGCCGCGCTGTTCATTGGCCGTTTCAAAATCAACTGCGATGGTTTTCAAGGGATGCTCCGGCTGGCTTTGACCAGCTTCTACCGTCAAGCGCATCATTTGGCAAAACCAAAGCGGGTGATTGCATGAGAACGCATCGCTTTGTGGAAAGGCGCCCACCTTGGCGCGCCTGTTCCGTCAGAAATGGTGGATTGCTAAACCGCCTACCAGTTCACGCGCATGCCGAGCTTTCCATTCCATGCGTAATTGTCGGCATCGAAAGTCGTGCTGTAACTGACATTGCCGTAAAGCGACAAGTTCTTGGTAATTTGCCTTGTGGCGCCGCCGCCGATTTCGATCCATGTCTCTTCCAGATCGGACGAAAACGGAACAAACCCTGTTGCAGATGAAATATCGACCTGGGCCTTGGCCGTAAATTCGTGCCAGAGATTGACGCGCCCCCAGACTGTTGCAAGGCGTGCCGGTTCGGTTGCCGTGGCTTCCTCGACCGCCCAAGTGCGGGATATACGGGCACCAATGCGCCCGGCCAGAGAATTCAAATCGTCATAGCGAATATCGG
>JAEXXS010000209.1 GCA_023451915.1 Pseudomonadota bacterium
AGCAGGACGCAATCGCTCAACATCAAAATAATCTGCTTGGTCAGTCGTGGCAAAAGCGCCAGCCTTTGCCAAGGATATCTCAAACTCATACGCGCATTATCCTGCTCTCAAGACAGAGCGAAACAAATACCGCTCCTATCGGCAGCAAAAAACTCTCTTTTTACCCGACGAATGAAGCCCCTGAAACTATTCCGCAACCGTTAGCATGAGTCAGCAAGACGGACCACATGAATTGAACCTGCATAAGACTAACGAACATGATTCGAACCGTTAGAGTGCGAGTGCGGCGTAAAAGCGTCGGAAAGTGGCAATCTGTCTGGAAAAATCGCGGTTTTCCAGACAGATAATGCAAAACTCACTCAGGAAATCTGGAGGCCTGTTCTGAGGCTGCGCCATGTGCTGCCGTCGGAATAGGCCAGCTGCGCGCCCCCCGACGCATCGCTCACGTAGATCAAAGCGCCTGCGCCGTGATTCGCGGCAGTGGGTATTGTGAGTTTCGAATAGGATGCAGGCCGGATTGGCCCATCCACATCGAGACGCGTCACGGGCGCGTTGGCGCCAATAGCGACATTGCCCGTCGCCCGATCCACCCGCATGGCCTGACGCCATATACCCCCATCGTCGCTCACCTTGATGCTGAAATCGCTGCTGCCGTTCAGCCCCATTTCGGCATAGCCTGTCCAGCTGGTCTGGAAGAGCAGGCTGGCCGTGTCGGTCGCCGCCTGTTTGTTGACCTTGATCTGGTGCCCCGCGCCTGCATTGTTGAACAGGCTTGCCGCAGCCGAAAGCGAAAAACGATTAACCGCATCCGCCGTCGCCTGAATGCCCAGCATCGATACCGATAGATTGTCCGGCACCCCGCCGCTGACCGGGTTCCACAGCGTCCCATCGAAGACCAGAAGCTTTGCTTCTGCCTCGACATAGGCTTGCCAGCCGATTGCCGGTTGAATGAACAACCAGCCGTCATCGATGAATGATCCGATCATGCCGTTCTTGGCCGACCACGCGCCCGTGGCAGGTGACGCCACAATATAGCGTGCGCCGGGAGAAGGCGTTGTCGGCGGTGCGGTCAGGGTGCGCGACTTCACGCTCAGATTCACGACCGCATCCAGCAGCCGCAATGCTTCATTATGCGTAACGTGCTTCTGCGCCTGGCTGGGCAGAATATAGGGAAGTTTAAGATTGGGTGTTTCATCCATGTTCGGCTCCTCGCTTTGGGTTACGAGGAGTCTAATCTTTCCGAACAGCGCGGGGATAAGTGCCGGTCAGCTGCCGCGATAGGTCGAGTAGGACCAAGGGCTGACGAGCAAGGGGACGTGATAATGGCCGTCCACATCCGCCACGGCGAAGCGGATCGGAATGAGATCAAGGAAAGGCGGATTGGCCTGATCGGCCCCACGTCCCGCGAAATACTCAGCCACATGAAATTGCAGCTCGTAAATGCCAACCTGCAATTCATCGCCGGTCAGCAAAGGCGAATCCGTGCGGCCATCCAGATTTGTGACAACGCGCTTGATCAGTTCCGGTGCGGCCTTGGTCATCCGATAGAGCTCGATGCGCATTGCCGCAGCCGGGCTGCCATGTGCGGTGTCGAGAACGTGCGTGGAAAGTCTACCCATATTATCTCGCTCTCAGGTTCAGGCTGGTTTCGTCGACTGGATGCGGAAAACGATATCCGGGAAGAAATATTCTTCCAGATTGTCCTCCTTGCCGGCGCGGTCGACAATCAGAAAATCCGATTTCTGCTCAAGGGCCAGAAGCGGATGGTGCCAGACATTTTTCAGATAATTGACGCCCTGATCGGGCTTGGCAAGGAAAACTCGCGGACGGGCGGGCCTGCCATCGGCATCTTCGGCCACGACGACAAGAAATGGACGCCGTTCCAGCGGGATAAAAGCCTGCGACCCGAAGGGATGCCGCTCCATCATGACGATATCGATGGGCGCTTCAAAGGACTGGCCGCGGAAAATATTGATCAGCACGCGCGCTTGCGTGCCATCCGCCTCAACGCGCGCCAGATCATGAAAACGCTCGGTGGTGCCATTGTTGATGAGACGTCTCTCCGCCCCTTCCACCTCGATGACATCACCGAAAGGTGCGAATGCCTGCTTGGTCAGCGGCTCCACCGTGAGCGTCTCAACCTTCAACTTTGCCTCCCCAGAAATCAGAACAGGAGGAAGACAAAGCGTCGTCCGGCGTCACTTGTCAATCGCGAAGCAGTTTCAACAAGATATGAATAAAGGCCGGACACAGTCCGGCCTCTCCCAGCCATGGTGACAATAAGCCCGGCATTTGTGCGCAGGGGCGTGTCACTTCTTCTTTGAAAAGCCGTAGAGCGCTGAGAAGCCCACGAGCGCAACCGCCTGCACCGCCATGATCATATAGATGAAATCGACTTTCACCCCGGCTGCAATCGCAGCCAGCGCCGCGCCGATGAGGCTGAGCGAAATGAAGGAGAATATTCGGGCGAGTTGTCTGGTTTGACGAGATTCGGCGGCGAGCGATGCGGTAGCGACGCGTGACTTTGCTCTGTGCGGCATATTCAACTCCTAACCGTGATGAATACGATTTCCGAATTCCGAACGCACAACCGTCTTGCGTCAATTCTTGACGTATCAGGCAGTTAACGTTTGAAATCCCACTATATAAGGCCTATGCCGTTTCGACAATAACACCAATGATGAATTGGAAGTGACTTCCATGGCGCTTGTTTTCGACGGCAGTTTCTCCCCTGAATATGGGAAGCCGGTTGAGCTAAGTAAAGGGATTGTCCGTCTGACGGTCAACAATCCAAGCGCCTTCACCTTCCATGGCACCAACAGCTATATTGTCGGCCAGGACACGCTGGCAATCATCGATCCGGGTCCTGTCGACGAGGCCCATTATCAGGCTCTGCTTGCCGCCATTGCGGGACGCCCTGTCAGCCATATTTTCGTCAGCCACACGCACCGCGATCACTCGCCGCTGGCCGAGCGGCTCAAGAACGAGCTCGGCGCGAAGACGGTCGCCGAAGGCCCGCACCGGCCTGCCCGCCCCTATCATGCAGGCGAGGTCAACGCGCTTGAAGCCAGCGCCGACACGGATTTCGCGCCTGATATCGTTCTCGCTGATGGCGAGACCGTCGAAGGCGACGGCTGGGCGCTGGAAGGTCTCCACACACCGGGCCATGCCGCAAACCACATGGCATTCGGGCTGAAAGGCAAGGATATCCTGTTTTCAGCCGATCATGTCATGGCCTGGGCGACCTCCATCGTCGCGCCGCCGGATGGCTCGATGAGCGATTATATGGCCTCGCTTGAAAAGCTTCTGTCGCGCGACGATCATGTCTATCTGCCCGGCCATGGCGGCGCGGTGACTAAGCCTGCCGCCTTTGTGCGCGGATTGCGCGCCCACCGCAAAATGCGCGAACGCGCGGTTTTCCAGCGGATCATGCAAGGCGACCGCACCATCGGCGACATGGTCAAGGCGATCTATCGCGATACCGATCCGCGCCTGCATGGTGCCGCAGCCCTCTCGGTGCTGGCGCATCTGGAAGATCTGGTCGGGCGCGGAGAAGTCGCGACCGAAGGCGATCCATCCCTCGATGGCATCTACCAGCCTGCATAAGCCGCATTATTCGACGTCGGCTGGCGCCTTGTTCACCTCGCCTTCCAGGCTCCCCAGAAAATCGGTGATGAAGGTCGCGTTCTGCCCCAGATCGCGCTTGCCATAGCGCGAGAGCGAACGGATATCGACATAGGTGGTTTCCCCCTCATCCAGCAGCCGGATGACGATATCGCTCTTGAGGCCGAGAATGAAACTATGAGCGGTCGCGACGAAGCGGGTCGCGCCGTCCTCTGGCGATGGCGCATCGTTTACGATCACCTGCCAGCCGAAACTTTTCAGTACCGTCTGCACGCCCTGCGCCACGCGGTCAGGTGCTGCTTCATAGCGGCGACCCAGCACATCCGGATAGGCGGTAAGCTGCGTCAGCGCGTCGCCGCTGATCGTTGGGGTGAGCGGGTTCATCCATTGCTGGCGGGCGGGCATGTCGGGGGGAAATTGCGGCGGTGTTTCGAAATCGGTCGAAATATCATAGAGCGCTGGCGAGCTGATCCAGAGAACGCCCAAGAGGCTGAGCGGGGCCAGCACGAGGCAGGCAAACACGCAAGCCGTGAAGGATCGCGCTCCGCCCTTGTCGCCATTGACCCAGAGATTGCGAAAACCCTTGGCGGCGCAGATCAGCGCCAGCAGGGCCAGAGCGCCGCTCAACCCGGCGGCAAGGACGAAATCAGGCGTTTCAAGCTTCCAGAAGCGGTGCAGCACGAAAGCCAGCGCCAGCAATACGGCGGCAAAGACCCCGAACCGCAAGGCCCAGACCGCAGAACGCGACTGTCGCCGCTGATAGCGAAGTTTTCTCATGCAGATCCCTAGAGCATTTCCAGCAAAACTGCGTAGCGGTTTTCGGGAGAATCCCAAAACGGCCACAACATTCAGCCATGCTTATGAATAGCAGAGAGACGCGACCCCGGCAAAACATCCAGCTGTTCAGCCGTTCAGTTTCATCTCTAATGGTCGAAAAAGCACACGTATTGCGCGATCATGGCACACGAAAAACGCATGAATTGCAGGCTACTTACGGCTCACTATTGCCGCCTAACAGAAAAAAGCTAGGTAAATCAATCAAAAGAGCATTGCAGCAACTACTAATGAAGGGCATGATCGATTATTAGGGGGCTTTTTTCGGATTCGTCGGAGAGGACGGAATGAACCACGCGCCTGAAAACAGTGCCAACGGGATTGGCGCCACCACCCGGTCGGGCAGCGCCGAAGAAAGCGCCCAGACGGGTATCGAAGCGAGCACGATGACGCTCGAAGCCGTTGAGCTGGAATTTGCACTCGGCGCGATTGACGTGCTGATCGAAGGGTTCGATGCAGCCCTTGCCAAGGCCGCAGAACGGGTCGGCGGCGAAGTTCTTTTCAATATGCCGGCGCTCGACACGAGCGAAGCCCAGCGCATCGGCGCGATCGCCATTGCAGGGCAGCCGCAGGATCAGGTGATTTTCGTCACGCTGCGCAATGACGGCACAACCCTGTCGGTGGAACCGCCCAAGGGCGAGAATGCGCTTTTCGAAAGCCTTGGCCGCAACTATGCCGCCGTCATGAAAAGCCTGTCCCCCAAGGAGCAGACGAACGGCGCTTGATCACTTCGACGGGGTGTTTTTTTTGACGCCCGGAGCAACCGCCTGAAGATTGTGCGCAGGCACCGGGTTCAGCGTCATCGACGTTTCAACATCGCGCAGCAGCACGAATTTCATGCCCCTGGCCTTCAGCGCCAATACGCCCTTTGCAACGCCCTCGCCTGCCGACCGTGTCGGCTGATTGATATGCGAGATGATCACATCGCCATCGCGCGCCGCCGCAATCCGCCGCGCCACCGTTGACGCGAGCAGCGATGCGCCCTGATCCCCATTCAGCGAATAACCGCCAATTTTGTAGCCAAGGCTTGTGGCGAGCGCCACGGCGTCGGTGGAATAGCGGGCTGTCGCATCGCGATAATATAGCGGCTTTGGCGCACCAGCCCCGACAATGGCCTTCGATCCGTCCTCGATTTCCGAGCGGACGGCATCGAGCGAACCGGCGGTCTTGATGCCATACATGGTTGGCACATTGGTAATGGCCGGAACATGCATCGCGCCGTGATCTTCAATCGCGAACAGATCGGGATTGGCTTTCATCACCGCAAAGGCTTCCGCGTTCTGCTTCAGCCAGCGCCCCGTCACAAAGATCGTCGCGGGAATGCGCTCCTTTACCAGCATATCAAAAATGCGGTGGTCCGTCTTGCCCATGCAGGCATCGAGCGTCAGCGCTACTTGCGGCGCCGCAGCGCCGCCGTGCGCGATGCGCAGTTGCGGCTCGACAATCCGAATCTTTTCCGGTTGGGCCGCATCCTGCGGTGAAACCTCGACAGCACCTGCCGTGCTGCACGCGAAAATAAGCGCGGCCCCCGCCGCAGAAATGAAACGACGCATTGTCCATATTTCTAAAAAGTTGCCTCTGCCGAAGCATGCTTCGGCAGAAAAGCATAATTATGACGATATTTACGCCTTGCGCACGGCTGCCTGCGCCGCTGCCAGCCGTGCAATCGGCACGCGGAACGGCGAGCAGGACACATAGTCAAGGCCGGTCTTTTCACAGAAGGCGATCGACGACGGATCGCCGCCATGCTCGCCGCAAATGCCAAGCTTGATCTTGTCGCGGGTCTTGCGTCCACGCTCGGCGGCGATCTGCACCAGTTCGCCCACACCATCCACGTCGAGCGACACGAACGGGTCCTGTTCCACCACGCCGCGCTGCTGGTAGGTGGTGAGGAAGCCCGCCGCGTCATCGCGCGAAATGCCGAAAGTGGTCTGGGTCAGGTCGTTGGTGCCGAACGAGAAGAACTCCGCCGTTTCGGCTATTTCCGCTGCGCGCAAAGCCGCGCGCGGCAGTTCGATCATCGTGCCGACCATATAGTCGATCTTGACGCCCGCTTCCTTCATGACGTCCTGCGCCACCGCATCGATGCGCCCCTTGACGAAATCCAGTTCCGCCTTGAGGCCGACCAGCGGCACCATGACTTCCGGCACCACCGGCTCGCCGGTCTTCTTGCCTGCTTCGACCGCAGCCTCGAAAATCGCCCGCGCCTGCATTTCCGCAATTTCCGGATAGGAAATCGCCAAACGGCAGCCGCGATGCCCCAGCATCGGGTTGAACTCGTGCAGGCTTTCGGCGCGCTCGCGCAGCTTTACCGCGTCAACGCCCATGGAGCTTGCGACTTCCGCCACTTCCTCATCGGTATGCGGCAGGAATTCATGGAGCGGCGGATCGAGCAGACGGATCGTGACCGGCAGGCCCTTCATGATTTCGAACAGCTCGGCAAAGTCCGAACGCTGCATCGGCAGAAGCTTGGCCAGCGCTGCGCGGCGGCCTTCTTCATTATCCGAAAGGATCATTTCGCGCATCGCAATGATGCGGCTTCCCTCGAAGAACATATGCTCGGTGCGGCAGAGGCCAATGCCTTCCGCGCCGAAAGACCGCGCCGTGCGGGCATCCGCCGGTGTTTCCGCATTGGCGCGCACTTT
Source organism: Pseudomonadota bacterium (assembly GCA_023451915.1). The sequence goes on from JAEXXS010000209.1 coordinate 7,104, forward strand.
CATGCGGCGCTGGCGGTCAGCCCATTCCATCAGCTTACCGAAATCGCCGGAAAGCTCCGGCTGCAGCATGGCCACAGCGCCCTTCAGCACCTGCCCGCTCGAACCGTCGACGGTGACGACATCGCCCTTCTTGAAGGTCTGTCCGGCGGCAAGCATGGTGCCGTTGCGATAATCGACGCGCAGCGATCCCGCACCCGAAACGCAAGGCTTGCCCATACCGCGCGCCACGACCGCCGCATGGCTGGTCATGCCGCCGCGCGTCGTCAGAATGCCTTCTGCCGCGTGCATGCCGTGAATGTCTTCCGGGCTGGTTTCGATGCGAACCAGAATGACCTTGCGACCTTCCGACTTCGCCTGTTCGGCATCTTCTGACGAGAAGACAATTTCACCCGTCGCAGCGCCCGGCGAGGCAGGCAGGCCCTGACCGACGATCTGACGCTCGGCGCGCGGATCGATGGTGGGGTGCAACAGCTGATCCAGCGCCGCCGGATCGATGCGCAACACGGCTTCTTCCTCGGTGATCAGCCCTTCGCCAGCCATTTCGACCGCCATTTTCAGGGCGGCCTTGGCGGTGCGCTTACCCGAACGGGTCTGGAGCATCCAGAGCTTGCCGCGTTCGATGGTGAATTCCAGATCCTGCATGTCGCGATAATGCTGTTCCAGCCGGTCGGCGACTTTCAGGAATTCGCCAAAAGCTTCCGGCATCACCTTTTCCAGCGACGGCTTGTCGGAACCGGCAGCGATGCGCGCCTCTTCGGTGATGTTCTGCGGGGTGCGAATGCCTGCCACCACGTCTTCACCCTGCGCATTGACGAGGAATTCGCCGTAAAGCTTCTTCTCGCCCGTCGACGGATTACGGGTGAAAGCCACGCCCGTGGCGGAGGTCTCGCCCATATTGCCGAACACCATAGCCTGTACATTGACCGCCGTGCCCCAGGCCGCCGGAATGTTGTGCAAACGGCGATAGGTGATGGCGCGCGCATTCATCCAGCTGGAGAAAACAGCGCCGATAGCGCCCCAGAGCTGCTCATGCGGGTCCTGCGGGAAAGGCTGACCCAGCTCTTCCTCAACCTTGGCCTTGTAGAGCGAGATAACGTCTTTCCAGTCGTCCGCCGTCAGCGCCGTGTCGACATCGACGGCAAGGTCGTCCTTCTTGTCTTCCAGAATTTCTTCGAAGAACCCATGATCGACGCCCAGCACCACATCGGAATACATCTGGATGAACCGACGGTAGCTGTCATAGGCAAAACGCTCGTCACCCGATTCGCGGGCGATGGCCTGCACCGTTTCATCATTAAGGCCGAGATTGAGCACCGTATCCATCATGCCGGGCATGGAAGCACGCGCACCGGAACGGACCGATACCAGCAGCGGCTTGTCGGCATCGCCGAAATTGCGGCCGGTCACCCTGGCGATATGGGAAAGCGCGGAACGCACCTGCTCGTCCAGTTCGGACGGATAATTGCGGTCATGGTCGTAGTAATAGGTGCAGACCTCGGTGGTAATCGTAAAGCCGGGCGGTACGGGCAGACCAAGGCTGCTCATCTCAGCCAGGTTCGCTCCCTTGCCGCCGAGGAGATTGCGATCACTCGCAGCGCCCTCTGCCTTGCCGTCGCCGAACGTATACACCCACTTCGCCATTATGGCCTCCCTTGAGCATTCGCTGAAACCGCCCCCGTTGCTTATGCGATCACCTTGCCCCTGCCAACGAAAAAAGAGAGGCCGTGACAATAGAATCGATTAGACGCATCCGAGAAACGCCAGACGATTGACTCCTGCCTTCGGATGACGCAGAAATAAGAACAAATAAAGAACATTTGGAGGGTGCGATGCGCATCACTGGCAAACTCGATTATCTGGAAATGCCCGCAGCCAACGGGTCGCTGGACGCAACAAAAAGCTTTTATGCACGGGCATTCGGCTGGTCGTTCACGGATTACGGCCCAACCTATTCCGCCTATGCCGAAGGGCTGGACGGCGGTTTTGACGCCGATCCGCAAGCAACCGCAAAGCCGCTGCCGGTGCTTTATGCGCTGAGGCTGGAAACCGCGCTTCAGGCCGTCATCGATGCTGGCGGCGCCATCGTCAAGCCGATCTTTGCCTTTCCGGGCGGACGGCGCTTTCATTTCACCGATCCGGCGGGTAATGAACTCGCAGTCTGGAGTGAAAATTAGAGCAGCCTATGTCCACATCCCTGTCAGCCCTCGAATCCGCCGCGCGATACCTGTCCCAGTCTGATAAGGATCGGTTCTACCAGATCAAGCGCGAAATGGAGGCCGCAGGCGCTTCCAAAAAGAGCATGGAAGACCGGCTTCACGCCTTCATCTGGGAAGTCATCGAGTCCGATGGCGACGATGAGGATGAAGACGGGGAAGAAGAATAG
>JAEXXS010000211.1 GCA_023451915.1 Pseudomonadota bacterium
CCCGCCATCAGACCGAAGACAACGCCGCCGATAATCACATTATGAAAATGCGCGATGAGAAAGAGCGAATTGTGAAGCACAAAATCCGCTGGCGGGATAGCAAGCATCACACCTGTCATGCCGCCAATCACGAATGTCACCATAAACCCTATCGTCCATAGCATCGGCACTTCATAGCGTATGCGACCGCGATACATCGTGAAGAGCCAGTTGAACATCTTCGCGCCCGTTGGAATGGAGATGATCATCGTCGTGATGCCGAAGAACGCGTTGACCGACGCGCCCGATCCCATGGTGAAGAAGTGATGCAACCATACAAGATAAGACAGGATCATGATAACGCAGGTCGCGTAGACCATTGATGCGTAACCGAACAGACGCTTGCCGCAGAATGTCGCGACCACCTCGGAGAAAATGCCGAAGGCTGGAAGAACAAGAATATAGACTTCCGGGTGCCCCCATATCCAGATGAGGTTGATATACATCATCGGATTGCCACCAAGGTCGTTGGTGAAGAAGTTGGTCCCTACATAGCGGTCCAAGGATAGCAGTGCGAGCGTCGCGGTAAGGATCGGGAACGTCGCCACAATGAGAATATTGGTGCACAAGGACGTCCAGGTGAATATAGGCATCTTCATGAACGACATGCCTGGCGCCCGCATCTTGACGATTGTCGCAATCAGGTTGATCCCCGACAGGGTGGTGCCGACGCCCGCCACCTGCAAGCCCCATATGTAATAATCCACCCCCACGTCAGGACTATAATCAATGCCGGACAAAGGTGGATAAGCCAGCCATCCAGTGCGGGCGAACTCTCCCACAAAAAGCGACATCATGATGATGATTGCGCCGCCGGTCGTCATCCAGAATGAGAAATTATTGAGAAACGGAAACGACACGTCTCGCGCGCCAATCTGAAGCGGAACCACGTAGTTCATCAGGCCCGTCACAAAAGGCATCGCCATGAAGAAGATCATGATCACGCCATGGGCGGTAAATATCTGGTCATAGTGATGAGGCGGCAGATAGCCTTCATAACCATTAAAGGCGATCGCCTGCTGGATACGCATCATGATCGCGTCCGCAAAGCCGCGTAAGAGCATGACCAAGGCGAGAACGACATACATGATGCCGATCTTCTTGTGATCCACACTGGTAAACCATTCGCGCCAGAGATAGCCCCAAAGCTTGAAATAGGTAATCAACCCGACAATGATGATCCCACCAATTGCGACCACGATGAAGGTCATCAGAAGAATGGGCTCATGATAGGGTATCGCCTCAAGAGAGAGACGCCCGAAAATCATACTGGTAGGACTGTTACCGCCAATCATGATAGAACATTCCCGAAGTTATATTCACGCGATCATCGCGTTTTCAATGTATGGACCTGTGTACTCGTCTAATCTATGCCGTCGTGTCACACGCATCTTTTCCACGCTATCGAACTGTTCTAGCGTCAAGGCATGGTGTGCATATTCTGCATGTCATGGCCCTGTTCCTGATGGGTGCCCGGAGTGGCCTGAACGTCTGCCGCCGCAGGTTGAGCTGCGTCACGACTATATCGATTGTCATGTTCAAGCTTGAGCTTGTTTTCACGACTGTCGATGCCTGCGCCGCCCATGCGATCAATATGCATCATGTCGCTCATACACATTTGGCCGGGGCGAACGCACATATTCAATATAGCTTGAAAAAGCCCGTTTTCGACTGCGCCGAAATAACGAACAGGTTCCCGAATGCTGGGCTTCTCGAGTTTCAGATAGGTATCCCGATTGAGCGCGGTTCCGTTCTGTTTGACTTGATTGATCCAGTTGTCGAAGCCGGAATCATCCAGACCATGAAACTGGAAGCGCATATGGGAAAATCCCTCACCGCTGTAATTCGATGAGAAGCCTTCATACTCGCCAGCCTTATTGATCACCGCATGCAGCCGTGTCTGCATTCCGGGCATCGCGTAAATCATGCCCGCAAGTGCTGGAATATAAAAGGAATTCATGACAGACGAGGCGGTGATCTTGAAATCAATCGGCCTGTCGACAGGGGCCGCCATCTCGTTGACTGTAGCGATGCCGTAATCCGGGTAGAAGAACAGCCATTTCCAGTCGAGCGCCACAACCTCGACGGTCAGCGGTTTCGTTCCCGCTTCGACAGGTCGCGCGCTGTCAATTCTATCCAGCGCCCTGTAAGGGTCCAGCTTATGCGTGTTCACCCATGTAATCGCACCCAATGCAATAATGATGAGCAAAGGCGCGGTCCAGATGACCACTTCCAGCGCAGTCGAATGATGCCACTCAGGATCATATTTGGCCGAACTATTGGACTGCCTGTATCGCCACGCAAAGAAAAGCGTAAGGAAAATAACCGGCACAATAATGATAAGCATCAGGATCGTCGATATGACGATAAGGTCCCTCTGCTGCGCGGCAACGTCGCCCGAGGGCGACATGACGACCATATTGCACCCGGCAAGCCCCAGAAGAAGGGAGGCCAGTATCGTATTTCGTATGAAACTAAAGAATGCGTCCATGTTAAATCCGACCTACATTCTGTTCCTTCAAACATGATAAGGCACAATCCTATTTCGGGAAGACCCATTTTTCAGTTTATGAAAATTTCGCGGCAAAGGAGCTTTTGAGCAACTATATCCGCTTTTTTTTTGTACTGTTCCTTGATATCGTGCCTCGGTGCGACATCATAAAGCACATGATACGTTTCCCTCGGAGAGTTTCATGAGTTCGTCCGCCACGCCGACATCGACAGGTCTTGAACAAGACGCGCGACGCATCCACAGCGACGGAAAACCCTTGTCTCCGGGAAATGTCGCGATTGGTGTCGTCATCGGTCGCACATCCGAATTCTTCGATTTTTTCGTTTATGGGCTCGGGTCCATTCTGGTTTTTCCCAAGCTGATTTTCCCATTCGCGCCTAATGCGGTGTCGGCGACATTGATGTCATTTGCCGTTTTCTCGCTCGCATTCATTGCGCGTCCCGTGGGCTCCTTCATCTTCATGTGGATTGATCGCCATTACGGACGAGGAACGAAACTCACCCTCGCCCTCGTTATTCTGGGCGGTTCAACCGCTTCTATCGCCTTCTTGCCCGGCTATGAGACAATCGGCTATTGGGCCGTGGTCCTGCTTGCCCTGTTCCGATTGGGGCAAGGCTTCGCCCTTGGCGGAGCTTGGGATGGTCTGGCTTCACTGCTTAGCCTGAGCGCGCCCCAGAATAAACGGGGCTGGTATGCGATGATCCCGCAACTGGGAGCGCCCATCGGCTTTGCGCTCGCCAGCATTCTTTTCGCCTATTTCGTGCATAATCTCAGCGAAGCAGACTTTCTCGCTTGGGGTTGGCGCTATCCATTCTTCGTTGCCTTCGCGATCAATGTCGTTGCGCTCTTTGCGCGCCTTCGCATCGTTGCGAGCAGTGAATTCGGCGCGGCGATGGAAGCGCAGGAATTGGAGCCGCGACCGGTATTTGAAATGCTGAGCAAACATAGCATCGACGTCCTGCTTGGCGCATTTGTGCCGCTGGCGAGCTTTGCCATGTTCCATCTCGTAACGATTTTTCCGCTGAGCTGGGTTGTTCTTTCGGGCACGCAGCCTGCAGAACGCTTCCTCTGGGTGCAGGTCGCTGGCGCTGCAATCGGCATCATCGGCATCATTTTATCGGGCTTTGTCGCGGATCGCATCGGACGTCGTAGCGAATTGATGGTTGGCGCCATCATCATCGCGATATTCAGCTTCTCCGCTCCCTTCCTGCTCGATGCAGGCAGTGCCGGACAAGATGCCTATATTCTCATCGGCTTTGGCGTTTTGGGGCTGACATTTGGCCAGTCTTCGGGCGCTGTCTCTTCCCGTTTCACGCAGTATTATCGCTATACCGGCGCGGCATTGACATCCGACCTCGCCTGGCTGGTGGGCGCGGCTTTTGCCCCGCTCGTCGCTCTTGGCCTTGCAAGCAGCCTTGGGATAATTTTCATCGGCGGTTATCTGATATCAGGCGCAATCTGCACGCTGGCTGCCTTGCGCCTGTCGCGTGTATTGGATCACAACTGACCTATAGTTTCGGCAAGACAAATCAGGATTGCCTTGTCGAAGATTGCTATCATTTATGCCAACGGCTTATACGCTATAACATCCATCTCCACTTTAGCGTCGACCATCAATGGGGACTGTACCGTGGAGCGTGCTGGCGGACAGTCTATAAAGTGCTTTTGAAACACAGCGTTGAAGCTTGAAAAATCGCGCGCATCATCCAACCAAACATTCACCTTGACCACATCAGCCAATGTACAATCCGCGAGAGCCAGCACGTCCTTGATGTTGGTGATCACCTGTTCGGTCTGGACAACGATATTGCCCACCACCACTTCACCGTTAAGGGTTGGAACCTGTCCCGAGACATACACGAAATCGCCTGCCCGAACCGCTTTTGCAAAAGGGCGGCGCTGTCCGCCTGCCTGATTATCAGCCGTCTCGTAACGGATCAGTTTTTCGTTGCTCATATGTCATGCTCCTTATTCAGCGATTGCGGTTGCCAAGTTTCACGCGGCGGATAGGCGCTCGCCCCATTCCGTAAAATCCTGCACCAGATGCCCCCGTGACACTTCGATATAGCTGCGTTTCGGCGGCACATAATCGAGCGGTCGCAACGGGCTCTTGATTTCCTCGCCAAGCTGCGGGCGCGCCAGTCCCCGTAACGACGGATCGGGAATAGGCACGGCCTCTATGAGACGGCGCGTATAGGGATGATGAGGATTGCCGAAAATCGCTTCGCGCGGACCAATCTCAACGATTTCGCCGAGATACATCACCGCCACGCGGTGGCTGATCCTTTCCACCACAGCCATGTCATGACTGATGAAGAGATAGGCAAGACCGTGCTCTTCTTGCAAATCAAGGAGGAGATTCGCCACTTGAGCCTTGACCGAAACATCGAGCGCCGAAACCGCCTCGTCGGCAACGATCAGCTTTGGCTTCAACGCCAAAGCGCGCGCGATGGAAATTCTCTGTCTTTGCCCGCCTGAAAATTCATGCGGAAAACGTTCTGCAACTGACGCCGAAAGCCCGACCTGCTGCAGCAGTTCCGAAACCCACGCCCTCGCCTCCTCTTTGCCCATCATTTTGTGGGCCAGAATGGGTTCCGCAATCGCCGCGCCAATGCGGATGCGCGGATTAAGCGAAGCAAAAGGGTCCTGAAAAATCATCTGCGCACTGCGCCGCACTGCGCGTAAGTGAGACGCGCCAAGCTTGGTCACGTCCTGACCGTCAATAAAGATATTGCCCGACGTCGGCTGCAGCAGACGCATGATCGCACGACCGGTCGTCGACTTTCCGCAACCGGATTCTCCCACCAATGCCAATGTTTCGCCGGGGCGAAGGTCGAAAGAAACATCCTCCACGGCGTGAATGCGACCGTTTGGAAGTTCAAACCGCACGACAATATTGGAGGCTTGTAGCAGCGGCGCTCGTTCCACAGGTACGGGCTTTGTCTGTGCGCCCTCGGCGGCTTCTCCAGTTTTCGGATCGACTGCAGGGAACCGTTTTGGAGCCGTTGCGTCTCCCATGGTTCCCAAACGGGGAATGGAAGCGAGAAGGGATTTTGTGTAAATCTCCCTCGGTGCAGCGAAGAGGTCTTCCGTGCGGCCGGTCTCGACCATGTCCCCACGGAACATGACCACCGTGCGATCTGCAACTTCTGCAACCACGCCCATATCATGCGTGATGAAGAGAACGGCCATGTTCTCTTCCTGCTGCAGTTCACGAATGAGGTAAAGAATTTCGGCTTGAATTGTCACGTCCAGCGCGGTCGTCGGCTCATCGGCAATCAGAAGCTTTGGGCGGCAGGCAAGCGCCATCGCAATCATCACCCGCTGGCGCATGCCGCCGGAAAATTTATGCGGATATTCTGATAAACGGGATCGGGCGGCTGGTATGCGAACACGCTCCATGAGGCGAACAGCTTCCTCCTCGGCCTGCTTCCAGCTCAGTTTTTGGTGGAGCACCAATGCCTCGGCCAACTGATTGCCAATGGTGAAAACTGGATTGAGCGATGTCATCGGCTCCTGAAAGATCATGCCGATGGAGCCGCCGCGCACCGACCGCATTTCCGCTTCCGATACTTGCAGAAGGTCGCGTCCATCGAGCAGAATCCGGCCTTCAGACCTTGATTTCGCAGGCGGCAGCAGCCGCATGGTGGAAAGCGCGGTGACGCTTTTGCCTGACCCGCTTTCCCCCACGATTGCAACTGTCTCGCCAGCGTTCACATGGAAATTGATGTTGCGGATAACCGGCCGCCAACCTTCCGCCGTTTTGAACGAGGTGGTGAGGTTCTCAACCGACAAAACCGGGCGGTTATCACCGCTGGACTCTTGATGCATGGTCAGCTTTCCTTCGCGAGACGCGGATCAACCAGATCGCGCAGGCCGTCGCCGACAAGTTGCAGCGACAGGACGGAGAAGATGATGGCAAGGCCGGGAAA
>JAEXXS010000229.1 GCA_023451915.1 Pseudomonadota bacterium
TTCCTCATGAAGAAGAACAAGATCGACGTGATCTGGGGCGAAGCCAAGCTCGTCAAGGGCGCTTCCGGCTCCAATCCTGCTGAAATCATCGTCGGCAAGACCTCGAAGCAGCCGATGCAGCCGCAGAACCCGGTGCCGAAGGGCGTGCTGGGCGAGGGCAGCTACAAGGCCAAGCACATCATCGTCGCGACTGGTGCGCGTCCCCGCGCGCTGCCTGGTATAGAGCCGGATGGCAAGCTGATCTGGACCTATTTCGAAGCCATGGTTCCACAGGAACTGCCAAAGTCGATGCTGGTCATGGGGTCGGGCGCAATCGGTATCGAATTCGCATCCTTCTATCACGACATGGGCGTCGATGTGACGGTTGTGGAAGTGATGCCGCAGATCATGCCGGTGGAAGATGCGGAAATTTCCGCCATCGCTCGCAAGCAGCTTGAAAAGCGCGGCCTCAAGATCATCACCGACGCCAAGGTCACGAAAGTGGAGAAGGGCGCTAACAACGTCACGGCTTCCATCGAAACCAAGGACGGCAAGGTGCAGAATCTGACGGTCGACCGGATGATTTCGGCGGTTGGCGTTCAGGGCAATATCGAGAATCTCGGCCTTGAAGCGCTCGGCGTGAAGACAGATCGCGGCTGCATTGTCATCGACGGCTATGGCAAGACCAATGTCGAAGGCATCTACGCTATTGGCGATGTTGCCGGTCCGCCGATGCTGGCGCACAAGGCCGAGCATGAAGGCACGATCTGCGTGGAAAAGATCGCAGGCCTTCCGAATGTGCATTCGCTCGACAAGGGCAAGATTCCGGGCTGCACCTATTGCAATCCGCAGGTTGCCTCGGTCGGACTGACAGAAGCCAAGGCCAAGGAGCAGGGTTTTGACATTCGTGTCGGTCGCTATTCCTTCTCGGCAAACGGCAAGGCGATTGCTCTCGGCGAGGATCAGGGCTTGGTCAAGACGATCTTCGACAAGAAGACCGGCCAGCTTCTGGGCGCGCATATGGTTGGCGCAGAAGTCACTGAGCTTATCCAGGGCTTTGTGATTGCCATGAACCTTGAGACCACCGAAGAAGAGCTGATGCATTCGGTCTTCCCGCATCCGACCCTTTCGGAGATGATGAAGGAAAGCGTGCTCGACGCTTATGGTCGGGTGCTGAACGCATAATCCCGAAAAATTGCAGAGTTTTCGGATAAGATTATGCGAGTGAATACCGCTTGAAGCCGATAGGAGACGCCTATTCCGCTAATCGAAAATGGAGGGCCATGGCGGCGCGCCGCCTGGCCGATCATTAAATGGTGTACCGTCATTGGTCTGACGCTCGGATTTTTAGCCGGCGTCTTGAGTCTGCTCGGCGGTAACACCATATCGGTCAACGGATTGGCGCTCGCGGGCTGGTATGGCGTCTGGACGCTCACTTTGGCGCTTGGCGTCGGCGGCTTGGTCTTTGGCCTGATCTGGGCTCTGGTTTTCAGGGCGCTCGGGCTGGCTGCGCGGCGATGAGTAGCAAATGGTCCAAGTTGACAGGTCTGTGGTCAGGGCTTAGGACCGGACCGAATTAAGGAGCGTTCCTTATCTCTTTGGGAATATGCTCCGGATAGGCAGGAAACAGCATGGTTACAGTTCTCAATACGGTCAACCAGAGCGGACGTCTGCGGCACCCGGAAAAGGCGCACCGCCCGGACAATGAAGTCCTGAAGAAGCCCGACTGGATTCGCGTCAAGGCTCCGGTCTCGCGCGGCTATAGCGAAACGCGCGAAATCGTGCGTTCCAACAAGCTCGTAACCGTCTGCGAAGAAGCTGGCTGCCCGAATATCGGCGAGTGCTGGGAAAAGAAGCACGCCACGTTTATGATCATGGGCGAAATCTGCACACGCGCCTGCGCGTTCTGCAATGTTTCGACCGGCATCCCGACGCCGCTTGATCCAAATGAACCGGAAAATGTCGCCAAGGCCGTCAAGCAGATGGGCCTAACCCATGTGGTCATCACCTCGGTCGATCGTGACGATCTGGCCGATGGCGGCGCACAGCATTTTGCCGATGTCATTCGCGCCATCCGCGCGGCAACGCCTGCGACCACCATCGAAATCCTGACGCCGGACTTCCTGCGCAAGGAAGGCGCGCTGGAAATCGTGGTCAAGGCCCGTCCGGACGTGTTCAATCACAATCTGGAAACAGTGCCATCGCGTTACCTGAAGGTTCGCCCCGGCGCACGCTATTTCCACTCGATCCGCCTGTTGCAGCGGGTCAAGGAACTCGATCCGACCATTTTCACCAAGTCGGGCATCATGGTCGGTCTCGGCGAAGAGCGGAATGAAATCCTGCAGCTGATGGACGATCTTCGTTCGGCTGACGTGGATTTCATGACCATCGGCCAATATCTGCAGCCGACCCGTAAGCACCATCCGGTCATCCGTTTTGTAACGCCGGATGAATTCAAGTCGTTCGAAACCATCGGCAAGACCAAGGGCTTCTTGCTGGTCGCCTCCAGCCCGCTGACGCGCTCGTCGCACCACGCTGGCGACGATTTTGCAAAGCTGAAAGCCGCCCGCGAAGCGCAGATTGCGAACCGGGCATAACAAGTCATGCCGCAGTTTACGACCGTCAGACGGGTGCATCACCGGGCCGATCAGATGTTCGCGCTCGTCGCGGATGTGGAGAAATACCCGGAATTTTTACCAATGTGCGAAGCCTTGTCGATCCGCTCCCGCAAGGAGCGCGACGGCAAGGCCTTGCTGATTGCCGACATGACGGTCGGGTACAA
>JAEXXS010000233.1 GCA_023451915.1 Pseudomonadota bacterium
TTTGAAAGATAACGCAACCGCTGGGGGGAGACAGCGGTTGCGGCAAACGGGCGCAATGCCGGTGGAGGGGGGAGAGAACGGCACCGCGCCCCCATGCTCCGGGAATCAGTGACCGGAATGTTCATCCATCTGGCCATTCTGGGCCGTGACGGGGAAATTGATCTCAACTTTGCCAGCCTTTTCGAATTCGAGCGTAACCGGCACGGTTTCGCCTTCCTTGTAAGGCTTCTCCGGCTGGATGAACATCAGATGATAGCCGCCGGATTTCAGCTGGACGGTTTCGCCCGCAGGCAGGGCGAGACCGCCATCGAGCTTGCGCATCTTCATCACATTGTTTTCCATGCTCATTTCATGGACTTCCACGCGCTTTACGCCCGTTGTGCTGACGGAGATGAGCTTGTCGGCATCCTTGCCGCCATTTTCGATTGTTAGAAAGCCGCCTGCCACCTTGGCGCCGGGCACCATGGCGCGGACTGAAGGCGCGGTGATGGTGAGATCGCCGAGTTTTACCGGCTCTGCTGCATGACCGTGGGCGTCGCTGTGGTCACCATGACCACCGTGGCCTGCATGCTCGTCGGCGTCGGTCGCGGCCAATACGAGAAGCTGCGGTGCCGGATGTTCGAGCTCGTGCGGATTCTGTCCGTCTTTGGCAATTTCCGTCCAAGCGACCGAGGCGTCGCTGCCGCAGATCTGCGTCACGGGGAAGGAAAGCGTGGTGTCCTTGTCAAACTTGGCCAGCTGGCCGACGACGGTGAACTCGTCATAAAACTCGCCCGGCAGATTACCTTCGGTGAAGCGTACTTCCTTCACGCCGGACGTGACATCCTTGCCATGTACCTTGTAGCTCTTGGCATAATCGCCCTTGGTGGTTTCGATTTTCCAGCCAGCCTTGACCTGCGGCTGCGCCGAAACAAAACCTTCTGGGATTTCCACTTTCACTTCGGTCGTGGCCTTGCCGTCGCAGCCATGCGGAATGCGGAACGTGGCCTTGTAAAAGCTGCCAGCCTTGGCTTCGCTCTGGTCGAGCGACGAATGGGCATTGGCGATGCCAGCGGAGAGGCAAAGGGCTGCCAGCGAAATTGCGGACGCAAAAAGACGATGATTTTTCATGTTGAATTACCTGAAGTTTTTAAAAAAAGGAAAGCGCACCTTTAGAGAAAAGGCGCACAGCTAAAATGGCTTTAATCAAACAATAGGCGGAGCCTGCGGTGGTGCCGAAGGCGGGTAGACACTGCGGAATAATGCAAGCTGCGGCGGCGCCAAGCAATGGGTGATCGCGACATGCGGTGCAAGACTGGCCGAACTGTCAGGCGTCGGGCAAAGGAAACCGGAGGCAATACGGCAGGCCTCGCAGCTTTCGCTGCTCAGATGCTTGTCATGCCCATGGTGATTCTGGTTTTCGCCCCGATCGCTGATGCAGATGACCGGAAAGGTTCCGTCGGGCAGTTGATACTGCGTAAGCTCATAGCTGTCGGGAGCATTCAGGTCGATCGGCTTGTGTGCGAAGGCCACGAGCATCAGAGCCAATACGCTCAAAAGGCGTATTGCAAGACTGCTCCGAAACTGGCGCGCGCTGAACTTCAAACCGACGGCATCTCCCTGTGTCGCAGAGCCTATCTAGTCCAAACGCATCATCTTTGCCAAGCGCCAAACGAAACCGGCGCGAATTGGTCGCGCCGGTTCTGTTTGGGCCGCCGAGACTCTGCCGTAAGTGCCAGCTTTCGGCGGGACGATCCGAACGTGGTAGTTTGGTTGTCTTTTCTGTTCGGTATCTGCCTGTGATCGCTACCAGACGCGACTGAAAAGATAATTGGGTAACTTCGTTGAAGTTTGGTCATAGAAAGGCTCTGACTATGGAAGAAGAATTGGCTGCATTTGACAAGGTGTTGGAGACTGTAACTGCCAAGTATGAAGGTCGCCCATTGAATACTGGATATGGTTGGCAGCATCGAGCCGCTGCTGTTATTGGACGAGCCGGCCAGCGTGGCGGAGAAAGCACGGCGCTCAAAGAAGCCAATGTTAGTATAAACGCTTTCATTCGAGCTGGGGGGCAGTTGGACGCTCACGGTGCTCCGAGCGCCAGTTTACTCGAGTTTGCAGAGTGGGGAGAGAGTTCCACTTACGAAGCAACCGACTATAAATATGATGTGTGGATGGCCGATACAGAAACCCATCGGGGTGGTCGCTCGAACTTTGAGGGCGGTAGTGAGCTGAATATGCAGGGACGACGCGGTTTGAGTGGTGGCCCCATTCCAGTTGCTAGGTGCCGAATTAAAAATTGGCGACCAGTGAGAGCAACTCAAAAAGTGAGGGATATCGCTGTCGCGTATGGTTCTTTAGATTCTCTAAATAAAATGGAGAATCTGGTAAATTTACATCAATATAGTAATGTGAATTATGGAGGAATATTTACGTTTGTAGCTAGGGGAGATTACGGGAATATAACAAGTTTAGACAAAGTAAATATAATTAACGAAATGGTTGTACGCGGCAGAAGTGATAGTTCAATAGCTCGATCATTTCCGGTTGGCGAGAAAACAGCGAGGTATATTAGGAGTAGGATAATTAATTATTATCAATATTGTTATCTATTAAAATAAATCAAATATTGTATTCTGAATAATGGCATTTTCGAATTTTTATCGATTCATGATTATTGGTGTGGCTGCTTTAACGAAGTATGGGAGTGTAATTCTATGCGCGGTCCTACTGGTTAAAACAACGGGAATAATTCTACGCTTAGATTATAAATTGGTTTGGTGGAGCGAAGCGTTCGCTCCACCTTATGAGTATCGGGGTAGTCTGTGCTGCCTAATCTAATAGTTTACCACGTCCGAGAGATATCAGACGGCTCTAAATCGTCCGCTTTTTCATCTGTTCGGCAATGTAATCCGCCTGACGGATGGCCAGCGCCACGATGGTCAGGGTCGGATTTTCCGCGCCGCCGGTTGTGAACTGGCTTCCATCGGAAACGAACAGGTTCTTGATGTCATGCGACTGCCCGTGCTTGTTCACCACGCCGTCCTCCGGCTTTTCGCTCATGCGGTTTGTGCCGAGATTATGCGTTGAGGGGTACGGCGGGGTCGGGAAGGTGCGAACGGCACCCACCGCTTCATAAAGCGCCTTGCCCTGCGCATAGGCATGGGTGCGCATCGCAACATCATTGGCATGATCGCTGTAATGCACATCCGGCACCGGTAGGCCGTGCTCGTCTTTCACATCCTTGCTGAGCGTGATGCGATTGTCCGCCTGCGGCATGTCCTCGCCGACGATCCACAGGCCCGCCATATTGACGTAATCATCCAGCGCCGAGGTAAAGCTGCGGCCCCAGCCGCCCGGGTTGAGGAACGCCGCCATGAAGGGCAGGCCGAGCGAAATGGTCTCCATTTCATAACCGCCGACAAAGCCGCGCTTCGGATCGTGGATCGCCTCGTCGCGGATGATGCCAGCCATGGTCGTGCCGCGATACATGTGAACCGGCTTTTCGAACGAGGCATAAACCGACCCTGTGGTGTGACGCATGTAATTGCGCCCGACCTGTCCCGATGAGTTGGCAAGCCCGTCCGGGAATTTCGACGATGCCGAGTTTAGCAGCAGGCGCGGACTTTCGATGGAATTGCCGGCTACGCAGACGACGCGGGCCTTTTGCAAATGCTGCTTGCCGTCCTTGTCGGCATAGAGAACGCCGGTTACCTTGCCAGCCGCATTGTGCTCGATCTTGAGCGCCGTGCATTCAGGGCGAACTTCCAGCTTTCCGGTTTCTTCGCCTTTTGGAATTTCGGTATAGAGCGTCGACCATTTCGCGCCCCATTTGCAGCCCTGAAAGCAGAAGCCGGTCTGCTGGCAGCCCATGCGATCGTCGCGCGGCGCGGAGTTGATCGCCATGCGCCCCGTATGGCATTCCTTGTAGCCGAGCTTGTCGGCTCCAGCCTTCAATACCTTGAAATTGTTGTTGCCGGGCAAACCTTCAATGCCGTTGGTGCGCGTCACGCCCATCTTGTCTTCGGCCTTGGTATAATAAGGCTCCAGATCGGCAAGGGTGATCGGCCAGTCGAGCAGGTTTGCGCCTTCCAGCTTGCCATAATGGGTCAGCGTGTGGAATTCATGTTCCTGAAAACGCAACGATGCACCAGCCCAGTGCGTGGTGGTGCCGCCGACCGCCTTGACGATCCATGCAGGCAGATTCGGAAAATCCTTCGCAACCCGCCAGTCGCCTGATGTGGTGCGCTTATCCAGCCAGGCGAGCTGCGCAAAGCTGTCCCATTCGTCATTGATAAAGTCTTCGAATTCGTGGCGCTTTCCGGCTTCCAGAATAACGACGTCGATGCCTTTTTGCGCCAGCTCATTGCCGAGCGTGCCGCCGCCAGCGCCCGAACCGATGATGACGACAACCTTGTCGTCCTTGAGATCATATGGAGCAGCCATGGTTTCCTCCCAATGCTTTGCCGTTTCCGCAAAGCGCATGGCGCTTGCCGGACGGTAATGCCGCTTTGAAATTGGTGTGTTCCGGCGCCGGGGCGCTTAAAGCCATTCGATATCGTCGAAGCCGCGCTGGATATAACCGCCCTTGGAATAGGCTTCGCCTTCGTAGCCGAAGAGCGGCCAGATATCCTCTTGGTTATAAAGGCTGGTCACAAGTCCGCTGCGCACCTTCTGGAAGAAGAGGCTTTTCTCGATATCGCGCAGGATCGCCACGCGCTCTTCCTCCCAGCCGAGACCGAGATAGCCTCCGGCTCCGGCCCGCTTGTTCAGATCGGCAACACCGTCCTCGATCAGCTTTTTCAGCGTTTCATCCTTGGCGGAATCCGCGTCATAGGGTTTGACGGCAATGGCATAGAACCGGTCGGGTAGCTTGTCATGCGGATAGATATCGCGTGCGAGCTGGATCAGCGTCGCCATGGTTTCGGGTTTGAGCGTTGTCGTTTCAAGCGCCCATGCAAATTGCGGACAGATAACGGCATTGCCGCTGATGACCAGCATAGCTCCAAGGCTCAGGCCCGCGCTGCGCTTCAAGAGGTCGCGGCGGGAGAGCTTCTTCTCATGGGTGGAAAGACCGTAGAAAACGGTTGTCATTCGGTTCTCCTCCTTTGCTTGCCCGTCCGGAATGGGCGGCTGGCTGCGCGCACCCGGCGAATTGTCGCCACCGGGAACGCTGGCGTCTGTCGTGGCCGCTCCTCCCGGCCATGACAGGCGATACTTGGCGCCGGGCAGCTTACTGGTAACGACCGCCGCGCTGCAGAACTTCGATCTTGTAGCCGTCCGGGTCTTCGGCAAAGAAGAAGCGGGCAAGCTGCACGCCGTTGTTCTTGAAATCGACCAGCTTGCCGACCTTGAAACCAAGCGCGGTAAAGCGGGCATGTTCTGCGTCGACATCGTCCACGACCACGGCGAGGTGACCATAGCCATCACCCAGATTGTAAGGTTCAGTGCGGCCCTTATTGACGGTCAGTTCGACTTCGAAGTCGGCCTCTGCATTGCGCAGATAGATCAGCGTGAAGGTTTCGAAATCAATGCGCTCGGCAATATCGAGGCCAAAAGCCTGTTTGTAGAAGGAAACGGATTTTTCCTCATCGAGAACGCGGATCATGGAATGGATGGCTTTAGCCACAAGTGACTCCTATTTCTTGCATGTCATTTTTGGCAGCGCTTCAACAAAAGCGGCTTGCGATTGTCTCACTGGTTGTCAATTATGAAAGAAAAAACGACGGCGTGGTGGCAATC
>JAEXXS010000250.1 GCA_023451915.1 Pseudomonadota bacterium
ACCACATGGTCGCCAATGTTGCGGGCGCGGATGATTTCGACGGCTTTTTCCACCAGACCGTCATAGGGCGTGCCATCGCCATCGGATTTGAGCTCGACATAGAGATGCACGTCCGGGCGCGCGGCGAAAACATCGAGCACTTCCTCGAAAGTCGGGATGTGATCGGCGGTAATCGTGCCCTGTTCGTTCTTCAGCCGTACAGCGCGGCGAGCCGTATCATCGAGCGCACGCACGTCACCGGAACCGGTGGTGGTGCGGTCGAGCGATGCGTCGTGGATGACGAGAATCTGACCCGCATCGGTCAGGTGAAGGTCGAACTCCACGCTGTCGATTTCGAGAGCTAGAACGTTGCGAAAGCCGGTGAGCGAGTTTTCCGCCCACAGATTGCGCGCGCCGCGATGGGCCATGATCTTTTTCATGTCTCTATGTCCTATTGTACGGTGGGGTCGAGCTTGTCGCGAAGCCAGTCCCCCAGAAGCGAAATGGAGAGGGTGGTCAGAACGATCACCAGCGCCGGCGCCAGCATGATCCACGGCGCACGTGTCAGATATTCGCGCGCGAAGCCGACCATGTTGCCGAGCGAGGATTCCGGCGGCTGGACGCCGAGACCGAGGAAGGAAAGGCCGGATTCCATCAGGATGATTTCCGGGAATGTCAGCGTCATCGAGACGATCAGCGTCGAGGCGACATTGGGCAGGATATGACGGAAGTAAACGCGCAATGGCGTTGCACCAAGCTGCACCACAGCGCTGGCATAGCCCTGCGCTCCGGCGGAAATGGCAAGGCCACGCGCGATACGGGCATAGCGCTCCCAGCCATAGAAACCCATCAGGCCGATCAGCAGCGGCATGGAATTGCCGAAGAAGGCAAGCACCGCAAGCGCCAGCACCATGAAGGGGAGGGCCGCCTGAAAATCGGCGAGCATCAGCACGATGTGCTCGACCCAGCCGCGAAAGCGGGCGGCCAGAAATCCAAGCAAGGTGCCGAAGACGGCGGAGAGGATCGTCGCGCCAAAGGCGATGACGAGCGAGACGCGGATCGACTGGATCAGGCGGGAATAAACGTCGCGACCCAACTCATCGGTGCCGAGCCAATGTCCAGGTGATCCTACGGGAACAAGGCGCGCCATCAGGTCCATCTTGGTGATGGAATAGGGCCGCAGATAGTCCGCGAAGATCACGACCAACAGCATCAGCGCCAGCCAGAAACAGGCAAAGGCGACGCTCATCGGCATGGCCTTGCGCAGGCGCGAGATGAGCGCGGGGGCCTTGACGGCAGGGGTGGGGATGAGAGCGGTATCGGTCATTGCGTCCACCTCAATGCGCGGCTTTGGTGCGCAGGCGCGGGTCGAGAACGCCGTAGAGCACATCGACAACGAGATTGGAGATCACCATGCAGCTTGCGATAATCAGCAGCAGGCACTGCACCACGGCGAGGTCGCGATTGGCGACCGACACCACCAGAAGCCTGCCAATGCCGGGCCATGAGAAGATGGTTTCGACAACCACCGCCCCGGCGATCAACGCGCCGACCATGAAGCCGACAATGGTGACAATCGGCACGGACGCATTGGGCAAAGCGTGTTTCCACACAACATCGTTCCAGCTGATGCCCTTGGCCGATGCCGTGCGGATATAGGGTTGCCCCAGCACTTCGATCATGGCCGAGCGTGAGAAGCGCGCCAGAACCGCTGTGCCGCCGATCGCTATGGTGAGGGTCGGCAGAATGCCATGGACCCATGTATCGCTGCCGCCGGATGGCAGCACGCCGAGCTGCACCGAGAAAATCAGCACCAGCACCAGACCGAGTACGAAAGACGGCACGGTAAAGCCGAGGATCGACAGGGTGATGACGCCACGGTCGGCGATGCCCTGACGATGCAGCGCGGCATAGACGCCTGCGGGAATGCCGAGGCAAAGCTTGATGATGAGCGCCGGAATGGTGATCTGAAGCGTGGCGGGCACACGTTGCAGCACCAGATCGATAGCCGGCGCCTTGTCGCGCATCGAGATACCGAAATCGAAGCTCAATATGCCTTTGAGATAGGACAGATATTGCAGCCAGATCGGGTCATCGAGACCCCAGGCCTTGCGGAAGGCATCAATGGATTCCTGCGGCGCATCCGGGCCGAGCATGATCTGCGCCGGGTCACCGGACATGCGCAGCACCACGAAGGCAAAGGTCATCACCAGAAAGACGGTGATCAGCGCGCGGAAGAGTCGGGAGGCTATGAAACTAAGCATGGATGCCTCACGCAGCGCTTTTCGCGGGCTCAACGAAGTGACAAGCCGTACGCCGGTCAAAGCCGGTTGATTCCAGATCGGGCATCGTCGTCGGGCATTGAAAGCCCGCCACCGGACACCGGGGATGAAACACGCAACCGCTTGGGCGGTTTGCGGGGTTTGGCGGCTCGCCCTTGAGGATCATGCGCTGGTTGAATTTCTTGCCCGGTATGGGAACGGAAGACACCAGCGCCTTGGTATAGGGGTGCTGGGGCGTTTCGAAGATCACGCCGGAACTCGCCTCTTCGACAATCTTGCCGAGATACATGACGGCGACACGGTCGCAGATGTTGCGCACGACTTTCAGATCGTGGCTGATGAACACCATGGCAATGCCGTGTTTTTCCTG
>JAEXXS010000277.1 GCA_023451915.1 Pseudomonadota bacterium
ACAATCAGCGTGACGGCCAAAGCAATGTGGTAAAGACGCTTATGTTTCATGCCCCCGCTCCGCCCCAATCAACCGATGACACAGCCGGGTGTCGCGAGAGCAACATCGCGGATCGCCTCATAATAACGGACATAGCCCGTACAGCGGCAGATATGCACATCGAGCGCATCCTCAATCGCTGCTTCCAACTCAGCACGCTTCACGGGTTGGCGTTTGAGTTGTTCGATAAACACCGTAGCGCCCGCCACGAAGCCCGGTGTGCAATAGCCGCACTGAAAGGAAAAATGATCAATAAATGCCTGCTGTACTGGCGTCAGGCTGAGGATATGACCGTCGCTGTCGCGCCGCGCATGGCCCTCAATGGTGAGGATGGATTTGCCGGCAAAAAAATGCGCGTCATAGATGCATGTGCGGCTTTCGACCTTGTCGCCATCGAGCTTGACCTCGATAACCGTACAGGCATGGCAGATACCCTGACCACAGCCAAAATGTGTCCCCGTCAGATCAAGATATTCATGCAGAAAGTCGATCATCGGCATGCCGAGCGGAACATCCACGGGTCCGACCGTAGTACCATTGATCGTCAGGGTCAGCGGTCGCTTTTCCATACTCTATCCCGAAACCTGTTGTTGATCAGCAGCTTGAACATCGATTTGCAATATAAATTCTACCCTTATATTTCCGTTGGCTAATTTAACCAAATGTAATATTATCCAAATGGATAGTAATAGAACTTCTATTAACGCACTATGAAACTAAATTCGAGTGATTATCAATTCAACAGACAACG
Source organism: Pseudomonadota bacterium (assembly GCA_023451915.1). Next base: position 791 of record JAEXXS010000277.1, read on the forward strand.
AATAAATGATTGCTCCAAATCGGCACTAGAGCATTTCCAGCAAAAGTGCGTAGCGCCTACGCGGGGAAATCAGTCCACTGGACTGATTTCTGATCCCGCTTCGATGCGTTGGATAATGCTTAGGAACAAATAGATAGAGCGGTTCTACGATTCCGTTTTAACGGGAACCGCTCTAGTTCTCTCACAAGGAGGCTTTCCGTGTCCGCGCTCGTTCGTCGTGAATGCTGAACACCGGCGTAGGCAAAAACGCAGGGCGGCCATCTCCAAGTAAACAGCTACAAAATTCTTTTCGGAATCTGGACAGATAGAAAAACCGAATTATTATATTAGCCATGCGTCAACAATAGAATATGAAATTGTAGGCTTGGGGGTCCGTATTGTATTTTCTCACTGACCCCGTGGCGGCGCTTTTTGTTTCCCTTGCAATGGGGTATCTCCTAGGCCGGTTGCGCATAGGCCCGGTTCGATTGGGCGGGGTTTGCGGCACTTTGCTGGCGGCGCTCGCAATCGGACAACTCGGCGTTCGCATTTCCCCGGACTTGAAGGACAGCGCCTTCACTCTTTTCATTTACGCGCTCGGTTTTACGGCAGGGCCTCAGTTCTTTGCCAATATTCGCGGCGGGTGGCGTTATGGAATCTTTTCGCTCATCGAAGTTGTCTGCGTCACACTTCTGGTTTCGATGGCGATTGTTTTTTTCAAACTGGATATCGGAACAGCAACCGGTCTTTTCGCCGGATCTGCGACGGAATCTGCGGTCGTCGGGACAGCATCGCAAACAATTTCCCACCTGCCCCTCGCGCCTAAGCAGATTGAACAATTACAGGCCAATGTCGCCACAGCCTATAGTCTCACCTACCTGTTCGGCCTTTTGGCAATCGTTGTGTTTACCACCCAGCTTGCACCGATTCTTCTGAAGATCGATCTCAAAACCGAAGCGCAGGCGCTCGCCAGAAAACTCGGCTCGGAAGACAATGACGACGATCAGGTCGAGGGACTGCCTATGTTCGTCGCCCGTGCTTTCCGAGCCGGTTCTCTCGGTGGTCGGACGATCGGTGATTTGGAGAAAAGCTGGAACTGGACGGTCACGATCGAACGTGTGCGTCGGCATAAGAAAATTCTTCGAACAGACCCCTCTTTCCTTTTGAAGCCGGATGACGTTGCCATTGTGCACGGACGCCGCAACGCGGTTATCGCCATTCAGGACTTATTCGGAGACGAGGTCCCGGTGCCCGACGACACCAGTCTGGCGCTCGTTACCCGGGAAGTGGTTCTCATCCGCTCCGAGGCTTTTGGGCGTCAGATTCGCCAATTGCGCCGCTCGGCTTCACCAGAATTGCGGCGGGGGGTGTTTATATCGGCTATCCGGCGGTTAGCGCAGAGCATCCCCGCATTGCCCGGCACGGTTCTCCATGAAGGAGACGTCCTGACACTGTATGGCCAGGAAGAGCCGGTCACACACGCGATAGAAGCATTGGGCAAGCCTTTACCCAAAGCCGGCAGCACGGATTTTGTCTTTCTCGGTCTTGGCATTGTCGCCGGTCTTCTGCTGGGTAACTTTTCCCTCAATGTCCGCGGCTGGGAACTGACGTTAGGGTCAGGCGGCGGTGCCTTGATCGCTGGCCTTGTCTTCGGTTGGCTCAACACGCGAAATCCGACACGCGGCGGGTTTCCGGCCCCTGCCGCAGAGTTTGCAAAAGATTTCGGGCTCGCAACATTCATCGCCGCCATAGGACTGAGCGCCGGACCCGAGGCGATCAAACTCGTCCTTCAATATGGACTTATTCTCCCCATCCTCGGCCTGGTGGTTTCCTTTGTGCCTGCTCTCGTGTCGCTATTTGTTGGCGCAAAACTGATGAAGATCGAGACGCCCATCCTTCTTGGCGCAATCGCCGGTCAGCATTGCAGTACGCCAACGATCAGCGCCCTTGTGTCGCAAGCCGGAAACTCGACACCCGTGATCGGATATACGGTCACCTATGCGATCTCCAATGTGCTCCTCCCGCTTATGGGGCCGGTGATCGTAGGGATTGCTGCAGCACTGGGAGGCTAGGGCTCCAACATATTTTCCGGTTATGCTTGCCCTTTTATGCAGTTGGCAATCCCAGACGAACCGCATAGGCCGTCAGCTCGGCGGAGCTGTGGAGATTAAGCTTGCGCATCAGGTTTTCGCGATGCTTGCGCGCGGTCAGCGGACTGATCCCCAGTCGTGTTGCCACATCCCGCGCGGTCAACCCCTGTGCGACCAGCGCCAGAATTTGACGTTCCCGGCGCGTCAGCGGGATCGGCGACAGAATATCCGGCGCGGGCGTAGAGCTGCTGCCCATTGACCCCGTGATCGCAAAACGGATGGACTGCGCGAGATAGGTCTTGCCATTTCTGACGGCATCGATGGCCGCACCGATTTCTTCCGGATCACCATCCTTGGTCAGATAGGCGCTGGCCCCGGCTTCCATCGCGGCGCGAATTGTCCTGGGCTCGACATTCGCGGTCAGGATCAATATGTGCAACCGGGGCGCAACAGCTTTTATTTCCGAGATGAATTGAATTCCGGCCACGCCGGGCATACCAAGGTCGAGAATGATGAGATCGGCCCCTGCACTGCGCACATGCTCCATCACGGACGTTCCATCATTGGCTTCCGCGATGACGGAGATGCCGTCCATTACAGAAATCAGGAGCTTCAGACCCTGACGCACGATCGCGTGGTCGTCGGCAAGAATGGCGGTAAGGGGGCGGGTCATCCGGCTGTCATTCACCTTGCATTGGCGTCAATCATTCAAATCACAACTTATTGGCGGCAAGTTACTGATCGATCAATAATTTAAGTATATCACTGCACAACAGACGACAATGCAACATATTGGGGCAACATATTGTGCCAACATATTGGGAGGACGGATGCAGGAAGACCGGATACGTCAGGCTCTCACGGAACTTTTGTACCGAAACTCCTATGGCGTCATTATTTCGAACGTCGTCATTTCTCTCGGTGCAATCTATGTTCTGAAGAATGCCGTGCCCGTGAGCTGGATCGTCGGTTGGCTCGGCGCACTTTATTTGCTGACCGCCATCCGTGTCTTCGCATCGCGCCAATTCTTTAGCCGCCAAAGAGATGCGCAGTCCATTCAGCGCTGGGCATGGCTTGCCGCGAGCTTTTCCTGGATATCCGGGCTGTTGTGGGGCGGACTAGGCTGGGCCGGATTTCTGCCGGAAGCGCCAATCGTTCTGTCCTTTACCGTCATCGTCCTGACCGGTCTCGTCTGCGGCACGGTGCCCTCGCTCTCGGCGTTCCCACCAGCGCTGGTCGGCTCGATCATTGCGACCGTCATTCCGATCGCCGTGCGTTGCATCCTGAGTGAGAGCGAAATTGCCGGCGCCTTTCTTTTTCTGCTGGCGGCGCTGGTCGCCATCAATCTCTATTATTGCCGGATCACCTATCACATGCTGCATGAGACCATTCGGCTGAGGCTGGAAAACGAAAACCTCGTTGCGGATTTGCAGGAAGAAACAGACCGTGCACAGCAAGCTGACCGTGCCAAGACACGTTTTCTTGCCGCAGCGAGCCATGATCTTCGCCAACCAATCCATGCATTGAGCCTGCTCATATCCACGCTTGGCATTCTCGGACAGCGAGGCAATGTTGCGTCCAGCGATGCACGCGATCTCGCCGGAAAGGCGAAATCGGTCGTTCACGATCTCAGCGGACTTTTGAACGAGTTGCTCGATATCTCGCGGCTCGATGCTGGAATTGTGACGGTGGTTAATGAACCGGTGGCTTTGTCGATATTATTTCACGACCTGCATGACCAATTTGCGCTGGAGGCAGAGCAGCGCGGTCTTCAATGGCATGTCGTCGAAAGCGATCTTTATGTCGACAGCGATCCGATGATGCTCAAACGCATCCTGAACAATCTTCTGTCCAATGCCTTTCGATACACGAAGCAGGGTCGCATCCTCCTTGGCTGCCGCAGACGCGGCGATGCGGTCGAAATTCAGGTCTTCGATACAGGCCCCGGTATTCCAGCCGATCAACAAGCGAAGATTTTCGAGGAGTTTGTCCAGCTGCAAAATCCGGCCCGCGATCGGTCGCAAGGATTGGGACTGGGGCTCGCCATCGTGCGGCGCACGGCCATGCTTCTTGGGCATCCGTTGAAACTCGTGTCCATTCCCGGCAAAGGCTCAATGTTCTCGCTCACGGTTCCCAAAACCCGCGACAACGGCCTTCAAATCCAGCACGCGCATGTGCCGCTCGACACAGAAACATGTCTTGGCATCATGATCATTGACGACGAGAAAGATGTTATCGACGCCATGGAGCAACTGCTTACTCTTGATGGCCACCGGCTCTATCCAGGGCGCTCAGCCGCAGAGGCTCAGGCATCCTATGTGGCCGCCTTCGAGAGCGGCGACGCGCCGGTCCATTTGATCATTGCCGACTATCGGCTGGGCGGCGGCGTTACTGGGATCGACGCCATTCAAACACTGCGTTCAGCCGTCGGGCGACCTCTCCCGGCGATCATCGTCACCGGCGACACCTCTCCTGCGCGATTGAGGGAGGTCAACGCCAGCGGCGCACTCATGCTGCATAAGCCTATCGACGTCGATGAGCTGCGCAAAGCCATTGCGGCAGCGATTTCCGCCCCGGTTAAAACCGCACCCTGAGTACGGCATTTACGCCCTGCTGATAGGCGTGAGAACCAATCTGGCCGGTATAATTGAGGCCGAGCGTGGCGCTTGGAGAAAGATTGAAGTTCAGGCCAGCTTCGATGAGCGCTGCGTCCTTCGCGATCGGCGCGCCGTAAACGGTGAAGGCGGATGAACCTAGGATACTATTCGTTGAACTTGTATCGATATCGCCATAAGCGTGACGCCAGCCAATAGACCCGTGCGCATTGGCAGCCACATTGCCCAGCATGAAATGCCGTGACGCCCGCAAGCCGATGGT
>JAEXXS010000278.1 GCA_023451915.1 Pseudomonadota bacterium
AGGCGAGCGTGTACGCGGGCGCGTCGGCCAGCCCTCCATGCCGATGCAGCTTGCCGCAGACGGCGTTTTCTCCTTCGGGCTCAAGATCGGACGGCGCAGCGCAGAAATCATCTTGATGGATTTTCTGGGCGCGATCCGCGAGCGCAGGCACATCCCCTATCGCTGGCCGGTGCCCGACGAAATTCGTCGTTTCGCCTTTGACAGCATTGCCGCATTCACGGCGGCACTCGATCCAGACAAGCGCGACCGCATTGCGGGTCTCGGCATCGCGCTGCCCTTCGAACTGTGGAACTGGGTTGAAGAAGTGGGTGCGCCCGCCGCCGATATGAATGCGTGGCTCGATGCCGATCTCGTCAACGATTTCGGTGCGGTCTTTCCATTTCCGGTTTTTCTTCAAAACGACGGCACGGCGGCCTGTGGCGCGGAACTGACCTTCGGGCGCGGGCCGGAATTTACCGATTTCGTCTATTTCTTCATCGGCTCGTTCATTGGCGGCGGCGTGGTGTTGAACAACACCCTTTATCCGGGCCGCACGGGCAATGCCGGTGCACTGGGTTCCATGCCGATGCGCATGCGCAGCGCCAAAGATGGGCGCGCGACATTACAGCTCATCGATACCGCCTCGCTTTTCTTGCTGGAGCGGCTGTTGCAGGAGCAAAACATTTCGTCCGACGATCTCTGGCTGTCGCCCGAAAGCTGGCACAATTTCGGCGAACCGCTGGATGCGTGGATTGCACTCGCCGCGCGCGGGCTCGCCCATGCGGCGGTGGCCGCCGCGTCGATCATCGATTTTCCGGCAGCCATCATCGATGGATGGCTGCCGGAAGGCGTCCGCCATCGCATTGTCGAAGCGACCCGGGCCGAACTCTCCCGCCTCGACCTGCAAGGTCTCAGCGCGCCGGAGATCATCGAGGGCAAGGTGGGCGTCCACGCTAAGGCGATGGGCGCGGCGAGCCTGCCGCTCTCCAACCGCTATCTGTTCGACCAGAGCGTATTGTTCAAGGATGCAGGCTAGCGCCCTTGATGGCCTTGTCGATATCTTTCTTGGGACCATAAAGCGCAAGGCCGACCAGATCGGGCGCATCGGCCGGTTCTGTCTTGAACACCGCGCGATTGGCCTCGTCATGGCCAGTTTCGAACATGGCCCGCACATAAGCTGCGCGCACCAGATCGCGCTGGATCGACTGCTGCCACGCCCGTTGCAAGATGTCCGGCGTTGCCGAGAGAATCAGCATCGGCTGCCCGAGAAGCGGGGCATGGCGGCGGCCCGACGCATCCTCATAAGGCACGCCCATCGCATCGGGCACGGCACCGGATATGCCGGTTGCAATGAAGGCGGTCACGTTCAGTTTCTGCCAGACCGGCAGATCGTTCAGGACGAGAATGGCTACTTTGGTATCGAAAATCATTAGTGCTTCCTCTTTTCGAGGAAAGACCTAGCCCTTTGCGGCTGCAATTTCTGGAACGTTTGTGCGTCCCCGGCGATAAGCTGCCGGTGTCATGCCATAGGCGCGCCTGAACCAGCGCCCCATATGGCTCTGATCCGCAAAGCCGCTCAGTGCCGCCGCCTCTGCCGGAGGCGTCTTTTCCCGCAACAGGCGGCGCGCCTCGGCAAGCCGCAGCTGCACCAGAAAGGCATGGGGTGACGTGCCGAATTCGCGCCGAAACCCGCGTGAAAGCTGGAACCGGTCCGCAGCACCTGTAGCCTTTGCCAGCTCGTCGAGCCCGAATTCTTCATCGAAGCGCGCGCGCAGATAGTCCATCGCACGAGCTGCAACGGGATGTGGCGCTGCGCCCGCCTCCGGCTTGTCCTGCCCGAGATGCCGCGCCAGATGCTTTGTAACGTGATCGCGATAATCCTCGACCATCAGCTGCGGCGCTTGGCTAAAAATCGCTTCGCAGGCACGCGCTATGGCTTGAAACAGCTGCTGGTCATCGGCCAGGGTTTCGCGAAAGCCGATATGCGCGTCATTGCCGCCCATCGCATCGCGGACTAGCGATTGGGGCATATAGAGCATATTATAGGTGAAGCCATCCGCCTCTATCGCCTGCCCGTCATGGCGCTCGCCCGGCTCGATCAGAATCACCCGGCCCGGCGTGCTTTGCCGCCGTTTTCCGCGACAGAAAAAGTCCTGCACGCCCGCATGTGTCACCCCGACCAGCCATTCGTCATGGAAATGCATGTCATAGGCATGGCTGTGAAAACGCGCAGCAACAGCTTCGAGGCCGGTGGCATCGTCACGTTTCAGGCGCATGATATCGCGGGCGTCATGGCCAGGGTGGTTCATGTCTGTCATCGGATAAATTTGTAGCACATCGCTGCACAAACACACGCTTTGTTATTTTCAATCAATAAGTTTGATCTATGTTGTCTTGCATTGACCGCAAATGCCGACAAGTTAACCGCTTGAAACCATTGAATCGAACGGGAAAGATATGACCGTCAAGACGATCGCGACCACGCCTTTTCAAGATCAGCAGCCGGGCACGTCAGGCCTGCGCAAGAAGGTTCCTGTTTTCCAGCAGCCCAACTATGCCGAAAACTTCATCCAGTCGGTTTTCGATGTGCTGGAAGGGTTTGAAGGCAAGACGCTGGTGGTTGGCGGCGACGGACGCTTCTATAATCGCGAAGTGATCCAGAAGCTCATCAAGATTGCGGTCGCCAACGGCTTCGGTCGCATCATGGTCGGTCAGGGCGGCATTTTGTCGACACCGGCTGCATCCAACATGATCCGCAAATATAAGGCTTTCGGCGGCATGGTGCTCTCGGCCAGCCATAATCCCGGCGGCCCGAAGGAAGATTTCGGCATCAAATATAATATCGGCAATGGCGGCCCGGCCCCCGAAAAGATCACCGATGCGATCTTCGCCCGGTCCAAGGTGATCGATCAGTACAAAATCGCCGAAGTGGCCGACATCGATATCGACAAACTTGGCAGCACCAAAGTGGGTGACGCTGAGATCGTCATTTTCGATCCGGTGGCCGACTATGCCGAGCTGATGGAAAGCCTGTTCGATTTTGACGCCATCCGCGCCATGATCAAGGGCGGCTTCCGCATGAAGTTCGACGCCATGCATGCCGTGACTGGTCCCTACGCCAAGGAAATCTTCGAGCGCCGCCTCGGGGCACCGGATGGCAGTGTCGTCAATTTCGTTCCGCTACCGGATTTCGGCGGGCATCACCCCGATCCGAATCTCGTCTACGCAAAAGACCTCTATGATCTTCTGATGTCGGACAATGCACCGGATTTCGGCGCAGCCTCCGATGGCGACGGCGACCGCAACCTGATCATCGGGCGCGGCATTTTCGTCACGCCATCCGATTCACTCGCTATGCTCGCCGCCAATGCGCATCTGGCGCCCGGCTATAAGGGCGGCATCAAGGGCATTGCGCGCTCCATGCCGACCAGCGCCGCCGCCGACCGCGTGGCGGAAAAGCTTGGCATCAGCATCTATGAAACGCCGACCGGCTGGAAATTCTTCGGTAATCTGCTGGACAAGGGCAAGGTGACGATCTGCGGCGAAGAAAGTTCCGGCACCGGTTCCGATCACGTGAGGGAGAAGGACGGTCTGTGGGCTGTGCTGCTCTGGCTCAACATTCTGGCTGTGCGCAAGGAAAGCGTGAAGGCCATTGTGGAGGAACATTGGGCGCGTTTCGGACGCAATTATTACACCCGCCACGACTATGAAGCGGTCGATTCGGATATTGCGAACAAGCTGGTGGCCGATCTGCGCGCCAAGCTTGCGAGCCTGCCGGGCACCACGGTCAATGGGCTCAAGATCGAGAAAGCCGACGACTTCGCCTATCATGATCCGGTCGACCATTCGGTGAGCGAGCATCAGGGCATCCGCATCTATTTCCCCGATGGCGGGCGCGTGGTGCTTCGCCTTTCCGGCACGGGCACATCGGGCGCAACGATCCGCATCTATATCGAACGCTATGAAGCGGACACCGCCAAGCACAATCTCGATACGCAGGAAACGCTCTCAGCCCTGATCGATGCTGCCGAGCAAATCGCCGAAGTGAAGAAGCGCAGCGGACGCGATGCGCCGTCGGTGGTTACGTGATCAGTTAGGGGAATAGGGGAATAGGGGAATAGGGGAATAGGCTAGTAAGGCCGAAAACTTGTTCAAGCGCTCTTTTCACTTATTCCCCTACTGCCTTACTCCCCTACTCCCTTAACATACTGCCTTAACCCCTTAATCAAACACAATCGCCGGCGCTGGCCGCCCTGCCCCGTTGCCGCCCTTCATGTTTTCCCAGACCTTGGAGGCGATATCGCGGTAGATTTTCGCGTGTTCGCTATCGGGTTCGACCACCGTGACCGGTGTGCCATTATCCGAATGAGCGCGGATATCCATATGCAACGGCACTTCGCCGAGGAACGGCACATTGAGGCGCTCGGCCTCCTTGCGCGCGCCGCCATGACCGAAAATGTCGTAGCGCTTGCCCGTGTCAGGCGCGATGAAGTAGCTCATATTCTCGACAATGCCGAGCAACGGCACATCCACCTTGCGGAACATCGAAAGGCCCTTGCGCGCGTCGATCAGCGCCAGATCCTGGGGCGTTGAAACAACAACCGCGCCGGCCAGCGGCACCTGTTGCGCCATGGTCAGCTGCGCGTCGCCAGTGCCTGGAGGCATGTCGACGACGAGAACGTCAAGCTCGCCCCAGGCCACTTCGCGCAGCATCTGCGTCAGCGCCGACATGACCATCGGCCCGCGCCAGATCATTGGCGTTTCCTCATCGACCATGAAGCCCATGGACATGACCTTGAGGCCGTAATTCTCCATCGGCTTCAGGATGCGGCCTTCGATCGTTTCCGGGCGACCGGTTAGGCCGAGAAGACGCGGCATGGAAGGGCCGTAAATATCAGCATCGAGAATGCCGACCTTCAAGCCATTGGCCTGCAAACCGAGCGCCAGATTAACCGCCGTGGTGGACTTGCCCACGCCGCCCTTACCGGATGCGACGGCGATGATCGCCCCAACACCGGGAATGCCGGGCTTTTGCGCCGCACGTTGCGGCTGGGGCGGATGACGATGCTGCGCAGGTTTGGCAGCGGCAGGGCGCGGTTGCGGCTTTGGCGGCGGCGGGGCATCATCGCTGGTGCGACCGCCTCGCTTTTCCGCCGTCAGCGTGACCAGCGCGCCGGAAACGCCGGGGATTTCCTTCACCGCCTTTTCCGCTGCAACTCGCATGGGTTCCAGTCCGTCTGCGCGTTCCGCCCGAACCGTGATGGAGAAGAAAACCTTGCCGTCGGCAATAAAGATATCCGATAC
>JAEXXS010000286.1 GCA_023451915.1 Pseudomonadota bacterium
CTCGACAACGACCACGGCACCTATCCCTTCGTGACCTCGTCCAACACCGTTGCCGGTCAGGCTGCTGCCGGTTCGGGTCTTGGTCCGACAGCCATCGGCTATGTGCTCGGCATCACCAAGGCTTATACGACCCGCGTTGGCGAAGGTCCGTTCCCAACGGAACTGCATGACGAGATCGGCGAATTCCTCGGCACCAAAGGCCATGAATTCGGCGTGGTGACGGGCCGCAAGCGCCGCTGCGGCTGGTTCGACGCCGTGATCGTGCGTCAGACGGTTCGCACCTCGGGCATTACCGGCATTGCGCTGACCAAGCTCGATGTTCTCGACGGTCTTGATGAAATCAAGATCTGCGTGGCCTATGAACTCGATGGCAAGCGTATCGACTATCTGCCGTCTTCGATGGGCGCGCAGGCGCGCGTCAAGCCGATCTATGAAACGCTGCCGGGCTGGTCGGAAACGACCGCAGGTGCCCGTTCGTGGAACGATCTGCCAGCGCAGGCTGTCAAATATGTTCGCCATATCGAAGAACTGATCGGCGCTCCGGTGGCCATGCTGTCCACCAGCCCGGAACGCGAGGACACCATCCTCGTCACCGATCCGTTCCAGGATTGATCATTTCTAAAGCGTGTCGCGTTCAATCATATTCACGCGACACGCTTTAGAGCATTTCCAGCAAAAGTGCGTAGCGGTTTTGCGTGGGATAATGCGTAAAAACGAATAAATAGAGCGGTTCCACGATTCCGTTTTAACCGGAACCGCTCTAGGCTTTTGTTTTTAAGCATGTCTTTATCCCGAAACCGGTTCCCACTTTCTGGAGACATGCTTTCGGTCGCGCTATTGATCAACCCGAAGCAGTTTTGCATAAACTGCTTCGGGTTTTCAGTTTTTGAGCATTGCAGCGGCGTCCGGTGGTTCAGATTGGCCAGAAAATGCCCGAAGCGTCGTCAAATCTGCCGCTATTTCGCCTCATCGTTTTGAAAAGCTTCGCTTAATTACTGCCAGACACTTTGCTTTCCCTTGATTATTGTGATTATTGGGACATTTAATTGCATCCAGTGCTTGTAGTATCTGAACGGGCGATAAACCGGGTAAGACGGAATGGCGGATTTTGTAGCTGTACTGAAAAAGACGATCGATGCGCAGGCGGACAAATCGCCTGAATTGCGCCAGCGCGTTTACGCGAAGGCGCGCGCGACGATTGAACAGAAGCTTGTGACGGCAAATGCCTCACAGGCTGTGGCGGTACGCCAGCGCAATATTCTTGAAGATGCGATTGCCGAAGTCGAAGCCTTTTATGCGCCGCCAGCGGCTGGGGCTGCGGTGACGCCGGATCCGGTCAATGATGCGCTCGAAGATTTTCTGCAGGAAGCGAATCACGGTGTCGGCGCAACGCGCGCTCACCATGACGACGATGACGCTTTTTCTGCCGCTCCAGCGGCGGAGCGTCAACATCATGTGTCGGAACAGGATGAAGATGCCTCGTTCAACGCGGAACGCAGCGGCGACTGGAAGATCGACCGCGCCAAGGAAAAAGCGCAGGCGCGCCGCAGCGAGTATATCGAGCGCAGCGCCGTCAAGGAAAAGCGCTCCTATAAGGGCCTGATCGCCGGCCTTGTCGCTCTGCTCGTTCTGGGTGGGGCGGGTTATGGCATCTGGGCCAACAAGGATAAGATTCAGGAACTCGCATCGAGCCTCGGGCGCAACGATGCGCCGTCCACGCCCGCTGCCAGCGGCGGCGACAGCAATGCGACACCGCCTCCGGCCGACAATAATACGGCTGGTAACCAAACCACGCCGACGCCGGAACAGCCGCCGCAGCAACCGGCAGGCGAGCAGAAGCTTACCCAGCGTTTGATGCCGGATGGCAGCGAGACCGATGAAGGTCCAGCTGGCGGTGCGCCGGGTGTTGGCGAAGGCAAGTCCACGGCGGCATCAACACCATCCGCTCCTCAGACCGGTTCGCAGGCAACACCGGGCGAGCAACAACCGGCTTCGCAACAGGCCGTCGCTGTCGGCCAGCAGGCCTTGCTTTATGAAGAGCGCGGCGGTACCGAATCCGGCTCCGTGGAAAAGGGCAATGTCGTCTGGTCGGTCATTCAGGAAAGCCCGGCTGACGGCCAGCCGGAAGAACCGGCGGTCCGTGGCACGGTGACGATGCCGACGAGCAATCTTCAATTGAAGATGACGATCCGCAAGAACACGGACCAGTCCATCCCCGCCAGCCATTTGATCGAGATGGTGTTTACCGTTCCCGATGGCTTCACGGGCGGCGTGATCGACAATGTGCAGCGCATCACTTTCAAGGATACGGAACAGGCGGCGGGCAACCCGCTGATCGCGGTTCCGTCCAAGATCGCGGATAATTTCTTCATCATCTGGCTCAACGATGCGCGCACTGCGCAGGACACCAACCTGTCATTGATGCGCCGTCTGCAATGGATCGATATTCCGGTTTCTTATCGCAATGGTCGCCGTGCGCTGATCAGTCTTGAAAAGGGTGTGCCGGGCGAGAAAGCCTTCACCGATGTTCTGGGTGCTAATTAAAGCAACTGATGTCGATATTTCGAAAAAAAGGCCGCGTGAGCGGCCTTTTTATTTGCGGAAATATTTGCGTTATTTCTTGTTCTTTTCCGTAAAAGCCTTGATGGCTCCGGCCACTTCATTCTGTGCCGCTTCGGCAGTGTCGAAGCCGCCCAGTTCTACAAGCTTGCGGCCTTCCGGCAGCTGCTTGTAAACGCGGAAGAAGGCTTCCAGGCGCTGCTGTTCGATCTTCGGCAGGTCGGCGATTTCCTTGATATTGTCGTAGGTTGGATCGATCTTGGAGGTCGGAACCGCCACGATCTTGTCATCCTTTTCGCCGCCGTCGATCATCTTCAACACGCCGATCGGGCGAACCTTGATGATCGCGCCCGGTACGATCGGCTCGCGTGTGTAGACAAGCGCATCGAGCGGATCGCCGTCACCGGCCAGCGTGCTGGTGATCGAGCCGTAATTGGCCGGATAGACGACCGGCATCGACTGATAGCGGTCAACGACGATATGGCCGGTCTTGTCGTCGATTTCGTATTTGGTGAAGCTGCCTTGTGGGATTTCGATGGCCGTGAAGAATTCCTTCCCATCCTGTTCCTTCTGCGGATAGTCGAGAAAGGAAACATAGTCGGAAGCAGATGCGGCAGTGGCAGCGGTCAGGGCGAGGGCTGCGGCGAGCAGGAGCTTTTTCATGGGATGTCCTTTAGGCATCGGGTGAAACACGCTTTGTGCCTAAAGGTCTATCATTACAGTTATTTGAAGCTTTTATTGCGGTGGGATGACGGTTCCGCGAGGAAGCGTCTGCGATATTCCGCCGGGCTGATGCCGATCTTCTGTCGGAAATGATGGCGCAGCGTGTAGGCGCTGCCAAAGCCCACGGAAGCGGCGATATCGTCCACACTGGCCGCAGTCTGGCAGAGCAGTTGCTTGGCGCTCGTCACCCGTTCGGCAACCAGCCAGTCGCCGGGCGTGGTCGCGGTCGCTTCCGCAAAACGCCGCAGAAAAGTACGGGCGCTCATGCGGCATTCGCTGGCCATCCGTTCGATGGTCCATTCCGAGCCGAGATTGGATCGGATTTGGTCGAGGAGGGGGCTGATTTCGCTGCCTTCGCGTTTGGCGACCGGCCTTTCAAGAAACTGTGCCTGTCCCCCGGTGCGGTGCGCTGGCATCACCAGACGGCGGGCAACAGAATTGGCGGCCGCGGGCCCAAAGTCCTGCCGCACGATTTCGATCAGCAGGTCTATTCCCGCCGCACTTCCGGCCGAGGTCAAAATGCGATTATGCTCGCGATAGAGCGATGCATCATCGACCGCGATATCGGGGTGTCTGGCGCGCAAGGCTTGCGCATAGCGCCAGTGGGTCGTGGCCTCGCCGCCGTCGAGCAGCCCCGTCGCCGCCAGCACGAATGCGCCCGAACAGATCGAAGCCAGCCGCGCACCCCGTTGATGCGCGCGCCGCAGTCTTTCGCAGATCGCCGCGGGCACGGGAAAATCCACGCCTTTCCAGCCGGGCACGATGATGATGTCGGCTTCGTCGATCAGTTCCGGCCCATGGTCCGGGGTAATGACGAATCCGCCATGCGCACGCAATGGGCCGTCCTCAATCGGGCAACTGGCAAAACGATACCAGTCCGGCCCCATTTCCGGTCGCGGCAGGCCGAAGATTTCAGCGACGATGCCGAATTCGAATGTGCACAAGCCATCATAGAGAAGGGCGACGACCAGCGGGCCGGTAGTTTGTGACGTCTGATTTGTCATGATCTTTACGTATATTGTCAATCACGCCAATTGCAAGCGGGCAGTGGTTCGAGCGAAAAGAATGGCGAACACAACAGGAGACCGCCATGACCATTGCGTTGAAGATCCCGGCCAAATCCGCCGTGACTGCGATAGATGCCGCGCCAAGTGCTGCGGCGCGTGAACATTTTGCAGCGCAATTCGCTTTCGAGACGGATTGCTGGGATGTGCATGACGCGCTTTCGAAGGGGGCGGATTTTGTGCTTCTCGATGTGCGCAGTCCGATCCAGTTTGCAAAAGGCCATGTTCCGGGAGCTATCAACCTGCCGCACGGCAAGATCATCGGGTCGAAAATGGCGAAATGGCCGGAAGAGACAGTGTTTGTCACCTATTGCGCAGGGCCGCATTGCAATGGGGCGGCGCGTGGTGCCTTGCGGCTCGCAGACCTCGGCAGGCCGGTCAAGCTCATGGCGGGCGGGATAACCGGCTGGATCGATGAAGGTTTTGAGCTCGCAGCCGGAGAGGCGGCAGAATAGCCCGCGTCCATAAACAAATCTGCCGCAGGGCGCTTCACGCATCCTGCGGCAGAAAACAGTTGCT
Organism: Pseudomonadota bacterium; assembly: GCA_023451915.1. The sequence continues at coordinate 4,866 of JAEXXS010000286.1, forward strand.
AACACTACAGTTGCAAATTCGTCAGGCCGTGGCGAAACGAGTGATTTTCGAGTACCGGAGCGGAGCGTACACAGAAGTACGTGAGCACCGGAGCCTCGCATGATCCCGAAAAGTTGCAGACTTTTCGGATTAGATTATGCGAATGCAGAATTTAAATTGCTCGTTGCAGACCGGCATTACGAAGAATGCAACTGTAGAGCTAAGGCTGTAGTATCTTAAGCGAGTGCAGGCTCGACGTGGTTCAGCGCCTTTTGCTGCTTGAACGCGGCGGCCTTGACGGCAGCCTGCACCTTTTCAAAGGCGCGCACTTCGATCTGGCGCACGCGTTCGCGGCTGATGCCGAACTCGCTGGACAAGTCTTCCAGCGTCATTGGATCGTCGGAAAGACGGCGGGCTTCGAAGATACGACGCTCGCGATCATTCAGCGTGTCCATGGCCTGTTCGAGCATAGAGCGGCGGTTTTCAAGCTCGTCCTGTTCGATCAGCACCTGTTCCTGGCTGTTGCTGTCATCGACCAGCCAGTCCTGCCATTCGCCGGATTCACCTTCGCTTGCACGCAGCGGCGCATTGAGCGAGGCGTCGCCCGACAGACGGCGGTTCATGGAAACCACTTCGTCTTCGCTGACATTCAGCTTGGTCGCGATCTGCTTGACCTGATCGGGACGCAGATCGCCATCGTCGAGCGCCTGAATCTTGCTCTTCATCTTGCGCAGATTGAAGAACAGACGCTTCTGGTTGGCGGTCGTGCCCATCTTCACCAGGCTCCACGAGCGCAGGATATATTCCTGGATCGACGCCTTGATCCACCACATGGCATAGGTGGCAAGACGGAAACCCCTTTCCGGCTCGAAACGCTTGACGGCCTGCATCAGGCCGACATTGCCCTCGGAAATAACCTCGCCAATGGGCAGGCCATAGCCGCGATAGCCCATGGCGATCTTGGCCACGAGGCGCAGATGGCTCGTCACCAGCTTATGGGCGGCTTTTGGATCGGCATGTTCATGATAACGCTTGGCCAGCATATATTCTTCCTGCGGCTCAAGCATGGGAAAACGGCGGATTTCTTCCAGATAACGTGTAAGGCCACCGTCACCGGACGTAATGCTCGGGAGATTCATCTGGGCCATAGAGCACCCTCCTTTATAATTTCAGGTTCCCATTTGGCGAACCTGTCGCGGGGGCTGCCTCCTGCACTTCCCTCACGCGAGCCTCCATATATAGGCATGATTTTGGCGAAAACACGATCCTTTAACTCATGAAACAATCTGTCACTGTAATGTGAACATCCCTCTGCGTGAAAAGTTGCAGAAGTATTTTGTAAAAGCGCAGTGGATCGGACTGTTCCTCATGATCCAGGCGCAGTTTTGACATCAACTGCACCCGGACTGACCTGGTTCGGTTCTCCCCCATGCGCTTCAAATGCCATGTTTACATGCGCTGCGAGGGAAGGGAGAACCGGAAGATCTCACAGTATTATATGGAGTGCGCGCGGAAATTTTCCAGTAGGTGCTCCATATCTTCGGGCACGGGCGCTTCAAAACGCATCAATTCATCGGTTGCAGGATGCGTGAAGGCGAGAAGCCAGGCATGGAGCGCCTGTCTGTGAAAGCCCTGCACGGCTTCCTTCAGCGGTTCCGGCAGCTTGTTGGCTTTGGTTTTATAGGCGCTGCCGTAATCCATGTCGCCGACCAGCGGATGGCCGATATGGGCCATATGCACGCGAATCTGATGGGTGCGGCCGGTTTCAAGACGGCATTCCACCAGCGAAGCCAAGGCCGTGGCATCTTCGCGGGGGCCGAATTTTTCCACCGTCGTATAATGGGTGACGGCGTGGCGCGCGTCTTCGCGTTCCTCGTTCACGACGGCCTGCTTGGTGCGGTCGCGATGCGAGCGTCCGAGATGCGCATCGATGACGCCCTGTGGGCGCTCGGTCATGCCCCAGACGAGGGCGAGATAGGCGCGCTCCAGATCGCCTGTGCGCCCATGGTCTGCAAATTGTTCGCTCAAATGCCGGTGCGAGCGGTCGTTCTTGGCCACCACCATCACGCCGCTGGTATCCTTGTCGAGGCGATGAACAATGCCCGGACGGCGGATTCCGCCTATGCCGGACAAGCTATCGCCACAATGATATATAAGGGCATTGACCAGCGTTCCCGTCCAATTGCCGTTGCCAGGGTGAACGACAAGGCCAGCAGGCTTGTTGATCACGATGAGATCATCGTCCTCGTAAAGAATATCGAGGGGAATGTTCTCGCCTTGCGGTTCGGCAGGCTCAGGCTCTGGCAGCACGATGGCGATCTTCATGCCCTCGCGCAGCTTCTGCTTGGCTTCACGAGCGGGTTCGCCGTCGATGGTCACATGGCCTTCGGCAATCAGGGACTGAACGCGACTGCGGGAGAGTTCCGGCCCTAATGCTGCGGCCAGCCATTGGTCCAATCTTTTGCCCGCAGCATCAGTGTCGGCAATTAGTTCTTTCAATTGTCTCTTCCCTTCGTTATCACGCGCCACGGG
>JAEXXS010000298.1 GCA_023451915.1 Pseudomonadota bacterium
TTTGAATCGCAACGGAAGAATAGAGGAGGGGCGAACGCATGGCGGACAAGTCTGTGTCGAATGACCAGTTTCACAGCCAGCACGCCTCGGAAGAGCTGGGCGATATCATTGAAATATCGGGCCACATCAAGTGGTTCGACGTGGCCAAGGGCTACGGTTTCATTGTGCCGGATCAGCCGGGCCTGAACGATATCCTGCTTCATGTGACATCGCTTCGCCGCGATGGCTTCCAGACGGCGCTGGAAGGCGCACGTATCGTCTGCGAAGTTCGCAATGGAGATCGCGGTCTGCAATGTTTCCGTGTTCTTTCGATGGATACGTCCACAGCGGTTCATCCGGCGCAAATGCCGCCGCAGCGCACCCATGTGACGGTCACGCCGTCGAGCGGCCTTGAACGCGTCATCGTCAAGTGGTTCAACCGTACCAAGGGTTTCGGCTTTCTCACCCGCGGTGAGGGCACCGAGGATATTTTCATCCATATGGAAACGCTACGCCGTTTCGGCATGATGGAACTGCGTCCCGGTCAGGTTGTGCTTATTCGCTTCGGCACGGGCGATAAGGGCCTGATGGCTGCCGAGATTCACCCGGATATCGGCACGGCTATCCCCGTTTCGCACTGATTTTCCAATCAAATTGAACCTGTCCTCCCAACGTGAAAACATTTTGGGAGACCGGCGTGCGTGACGACGGGCCTTATCGCGTGCTTGTACTTTGAACGGTTTATGACGATCTCAGTCAAAAGGCAGTGAGGGGCGGATCTTCATCTCTTGTTCCCGCTATGCCACATTGATAATCTCCCCGCCCGAATTGCAGGTTTTGGGCGTGGGTTGAGTATGGCTCGATTATTTTTTGTTTTTGCATATTTATTTGCAGCTTTCGGCGCGCAGGCGCAGGAAAAGCAGCCGATGCGGCTGCCAGTTGACGCCGCGCCGCTGACCTTTATTACGGCCAAAGGGAATAAACTCCCCTTTGCGCTGGAAGTGGCCGATTCCGATGATGCACGTGTGCGCGGGTTGATGTGGCGCACCGATTTTCCCAAAGACCGCGCGATGATCTTTGTCTTCGGCGAAATGCGCCGCGTCATGATGTGGATGCAGAACACGCCGCTGCCGCTCGACATGGTTTTCCTTGACGACAAGGGACGTGTGACGGCAATTCACGAAAATGCGGTGCCCTATTCGGAAGATATCATTTCATCCGAAGTGCCGGCAGCCTTTGTGGTCGAGCTTCTCGCCGGTACGGTGAAGCGCACTGGCATCAAGAAGGGCGACAGGGCCGTCCATCGCGTGATATGCGGCGAATGTCGATCCTGATAGCGTCAAACACCGCCGATGGAACAATCAAAAGGAATGAACAGTTGAGTGCCCTCGATATCGAATATTTCGAAAATGACGGCTTGCGTCTCGCATATCGTCAGGATGGAGAAGGCGACCCGATCCTGCTGATCCACGGTTTTGCGTCTTCCAGCCTCGTCAATTGGGTTTCGCCTGGCTGGTTCCGGACGCTGACCGAGGCGGGTTATCGCGTCATCGCCATTGATGATCGCGGACATGGTTTTTCGGCCAAAAGCCATAATGCGGAAGACTACACGCCGACCAAGATGGCAGGCGATGCGGCAGCGCTGCTCGATCATCTGGGTATCCAGAAAGCGCATGTGATGGGCTATTCGATGGGCGCGAGGATTACTGCGTTTCTGGCTATCGAGCATCCGGAGCGGGTTCACAGCGCAATCTTTGGCGGATTGGGCATCGGCATGGTTACAGGCGCTGGCGACTGGGAACCGATTGGTGAAGCGCTTCTGGCAGAAGATCCAACAACGATCACCCATCCGCGCGGACAGATGTTCCGCAAATTTGCAGACCAGACCAAAAGCGACCGCATTGCGCTTGCTGCCTGTGTGATCACCTCCAAGGAGCTTGTACCAGCCGCAGCTATCGCCCGGATCATGCAGCCGGTGCTGGTTGCCGTCGGCACGACCGACGACATTGCCGGCAATCCGCAGGAGCTGGCCGATTTGCTGCCCAACGGTCAGGCGCTGGATATTCCGGGGCGCGACCATATGTTGGCTGTCGGTGACAAGGTCTACAAGAAGGCGGTTCTGGAGTTTCTGAAGGAAAATCCGCTCTGATCGCCCGTTAGGGCCTGTGTCAATTTCTGCGGTGTCAAGGCAAAGCATTTTCAGTTATGCTGCGCGCCGAACTCGTATTGCGACGCGGAGCCATGCCGGAAAATTCGGCTTTCGTCTGGCCCGCGCGGTGCAAAACCGGAGTAAACCTATGTCTGTTCGCTCAAATGTGAAATTGAATGCCAGCCTCGGGCAGGTTGATCCTATCTGGCACTCGGTCCGCGCCGAAGCGGAGGAAGCCGCCAAGTCCGATCCGGTGCTCGGAACGTTTCTTTACGCGACGATCCTCAATCAGCCGAGCCTTGAAGATGCGGTCATGCACCGCATTTCGGAACGTCTCGGCCATGCCGATCTGAGCGCCGATATTCTGCGCCAGACATTCGACGCGATGCTGGATGCTAATCCAGAATGGTCGCAGACCGTTCGCGTCGATATTCAGGCCGTTTACGACCGCGACCCGGCCTATAGCCGTTTCATGGACCCGATCCTTTATCTCAAGGGCTTTCATGCGATCCAGACTCACCGTCTGGCGCACTGGCTCTATCATCAAGGCCGTCGGGATTTTGCCTATTATCTGCAGAGCCGTTCGTCGTCGATCTTCCAAACCGATATTCACCCGGCAGCGCAATTGGGCAGCGGGCTTTTTCTCGATCACGCGACCGGGCTTGTTGTCGGTGAGACGGCAGTGATCGAAGACAATGTTTCGATATTGCATGGCGTCACGCTCGGTGGCACCGGCAAGTCGAGCGGAGATCGCCATCCGAAGATTCGCCATGGCGTGTTGATTGGAGCGGGCGCGAAGATTCTCGGCAATATCGAAGTGGGACATTGCTCGAAAGTCGCGGCGGGTTCTGTCGTGGTCAAGCCTGTTCCGCATAATGTCACGGTTGCTGGTGTGCCTGCCAAGATCATTGGCGATACGGGCTGCGCCGAACCGTCCCGCGTCATGGACCAGTTGCTGGGCGATGGCGTGCTGGGGGAAGGCATTTAATCGCACCGACACTGAATGCACAGAAACTGGGCCGCTTGCTGGTTTTTCTCCGCGAGCGGCCTATATTTTGTCGAAAGCGGTGGTTAGGCGCTAAATCCCCGAGGGACGACTGCCCCAGGGGTTTACATCACAAAAGTCCGGGTGCAATAACCGGCTTGAATTCAATATCAGGAGAAGCCGGTTGAAACCCGAAGAACTCAAAAAACTGGACGCCTATTTCAAACGGACCTTCAACAATCAGGGCCTTCAGGTGAAGGCGCGCCCGCGCAAGAACGATTCGGCTGAGCTCTATCTCGATGATGAGTTTTTGGGCCTGATCTATAAGGATGAGGACGAAGGCGAACTGTCCTATAATTTCTCGATGGCTATTCTGGACGTCGATCTCTAAGGCGCGGCTTCGAAAAATCGCAAGGTTTTTCGAGT
>JAEXXS010000390.1 GCA_023451915.1 Pseudomonadota bacterium
GCAGGCGTCAGCAATCCCCGTTCGGGATGACGCCAGCGCATCAGCGCTTCCAGCGAAAACGCCTGCCCGGAAATGAGTGGAATAATGGGCTGGTAATGCAGCTCGAATTCGCCATGTTCCAGCCCGCCCTCGATTTCTTCATAGAGCGCGGATTTGCGCCGGGCGACTTCGCGCAGCTGCGGCTGGAAAACCTCCACGCGATCACGGCCCAGCGCCTTGGCTTTGTAGAGCGCAAGATCTGCCGCCTTGAACAGATTGCCGACATCCTTGCCATCGCGCGGAAATCGCGCAATACCGAGGCTCGACGATATGCGCCGCGGGGTAGAGCCGATCACCATGGGTTGACGAATAGCTTCGAGAATTTCTTCGAAAAGCTCGTCGGCTTCGCCGTCCGTCGCGCCGACGAGAACAAGGCTGAACTCGTCGCCGCCCATGCGCGACATGAACAGCTGGCTGTCCTCGAAGGAGCACAGACGCTTGCCGATATTCTGGAGCAGAACGTCGCCCGCGTGGTGGCCAAAGGTGTCGTTGACCTCCTTGAAGGAGTCGACGTCGAGCAACGCCAGATGGAAGATGCCGTTGGACCGCTCGTGGTCCTGCACCTGCATCTCCAGATAGTCCTGAAAGCGGCGGCGGTTCGGCAGTCCGGTCAGCGGGTCGAGATTGGCCAGCCGGTCGAGATGTTCCTTGCTGGTCCGCAAGGCGCTTTCGAGCTTCTTGCGGTCGGAAATATCGAAGCGGATGGCTGTGTAGCTATCCACTTTTCCGGCAGGCGACAAATGCGGAACGATGGTTGTATCGACCCAGTAATGCGAGCCGTCCTTGCGCCGGTTGCAGATTTCGCCGTGCCAGATTTTGCCATGGGCGATCTCGTGATACATATCCCGAAAGAAGTCCTTGCTGTGGACACCCGAATGCAGGATGCGGTGGTTTGCGCCGATCAGTTCGCGCGCCGTATAACCGCTGATCTCGCAGAACTTGCGATTGACATAGGTGATGGTGCCGCGCACATCCGTGTGGGCGACAATCGCAGCGCTGTCGAGCGCATAACGAATAAAGTCGTCTTCAAGATCGGGCTGCAAGGGCTTTTGCAGCTTCCGCGCAATCTCTTCAACCGCGTCAGTAAAGGACGATGCCTGCGGGTCCAGATCGTGCATCTTTTCCGGCGCCGCTTTTTTCTCTGTCATGCGGTATGTCTCAGCATGGGGGATGTTGCTGCTTAATCATATCAAATTAAGTCCGTATTTTCTAGAATAGACTATTATTTATTTGGAAACATATAAGCTTATGAAGATTTTGAAATTACATAACTATCCTTGTTATAATTAAATTAATTTTCAACCTGCGGTAATCAGTTTTATTTCTGGTTGCGTCTATGTGGTTGTTTAATTGGTCGCGGTTCAGCTCGCGCTCAGATCGAACTCGGGAATCGAATAGGCCAAGTCGCCTTGATGCTCAAGCTAATTTAGGCGGCTATTAAAAGATAAGGCCTTGAGATCAAATGGAAATGGCGGCAAATCTGCCGCCATTTCTATCCGTCATCGGCTCTTTGGTCGCTCAATGCGCGATCATGACATGGCGCACGGCGCTATAGTCCTCCAACGCATAGATCGACATATCCTTGCCATAGCCGGATTGTTTCAACCCGCCATGCGGCATTTCATTGGTCAGCATGAAATGGGTGTTGATCCAGGTGCAGCCATATTGCAGACGGGCTGCGGCCTGCATGCCCTTGCTGACATCCTTGGTCCACACCGACGAGGCAAGGCCGTAATCGCTGTCATTTGCCCACTGTATGGCTTCATCGACATCGCTGAAGCGTGTGACTGAGACAACGGGGCCGAAGACTTCCCGGCGCACGATTTCATCGTCTTGTGTTGCACCGGCAATCACTGTCGGCTCGAAGAAGAAGCCGTTGACGCCCGATGTCTTGCCGCCAGTCGTCACCTCGATATGCTTATGCTCGCGGGCGCGGGCGACGAAACTTTCAACGCGATCCCGCTGGCGGCGGGAGATGAGCGGTCCGATTTCGTTTTGGCTGTCGTCTTCCAGATTGTAGCGGATGCTGGAAACGGCGGATGACAAGTCAGCAACGAAACGGTCGTAGATGCGTGCATCGGCATAAATGCGGCAGGCGGCGGTGCAATCCTGACCGGCATTGTAATAGCCGAAAGTGCGAATACCGTTGACGACGGCTTCTATGTCCGCATCGTCAAAGACGATGACCGGCGCTTTGCCGCCAAGTTCCAGATGGGTCCGCTTCACGCTCTTGGCAGCGGCCTGCAAGACCTTCTTGCCGGTCGCGACATCGCCGGTGATCGACACCATGCCAACGCGCGGATGATTGATCAGTGCATTGCCCACGGTTTCACCGCGTCCCAGCACGATATTGACGACGCCCTCCGGCAGAATATCCGCGAGCAGCCTGGCCATTTTCAGCGCGGTCAGCGGGGTCTGTTCGGACGGTTTGAAAACCACCGTATTGCCGCCCGCAATGGCCGGTGCGAGTTTCCATGCCATCATCA
>JAEXXS010000345.1 GCA_023451915.1 Pseudomonadota bacterium
TTTTTGCATAAGGCAATTCCAATTTTGCACAAGGGCTGCGGGTCAACCGTAGCCCTTTCTTTTTGCACCGATTTCTTTGCTTTCAGATATGTATGTCTGCTTCCTCATCTATTGACTCCCACTCCGTCTCCTATCTTATAGGAGGTTGCGATTGGGGATTAGGCGCGTGGCAGTTGTGTTTAAATTTTATGCAAAAATGCCGAGGCGAATTCTTCCCGTTGCGTGATTTTATTTAATAGAGTGCTAAAGCAACGCTTTATCACTCAATCAGGAAGATAGCATGCAGCGTGTTTTCGATGGGCATAATGATGTCCTTCTGAGGCTCTGGGAAAACTCCAGAAACGGCGACGATCCCATCCGGGAATTCATCGACGGAACGCAAACCGGCCATATCGATGCGCCGCGCTCCCGCAAAGGCGGTCTCGCCGGCGGTATTTGCGCCATCTACGTGCCGTCCGGCCATCATATCGAGCTTGGCAAACCGGACGCCAATGGCCATTACGACACGCCGCTTTCGCCACCGCTCAAGCGCGCCCCTTCCCTCGACATAGCCGTGGAAATCGCATCCATCGCACTCCGCCTTGAAGAGGCTGGCGCATGGAAATTGTGCCGCAATGGCCGCGAACTCGACGAAACGCTGAACAGCGATACTTTCGCTGCGGTTCTGCACATGGAAGGCTGCGAGGCTATCGACGCTGATCTTGCCGCGCTCGATGTGTTTTATGGTCTTGGCCTGCGCTCGCTCGGCCCTGTCTGGAGCCGCAATAATATTTTCGGTCACGGTGTGCCGTTTTCTTACCCGATGAACCCAGATACCGGCCCCGGCCTGACAGAAGCGGGCCAGCGGCTGGTCAAGGCGTGCAACCGCAAGGGTATTCTGATCGATCTCGCCCATATCACCGAGCAGGGTTTCTGGGATGTGGCTAAACTCAGCGACCAACCTCTGGTCGCCAGCCATTCCAATGCCCACGCCCTGACGCCGGTGGCCCGCAATCTGACGGACAAGCAACTGGACGCCATCCGCGAAAGCAAGGGCCTGGCGGGACTGAACTTCGCAACCACCATGCTGCGCGCCGACGGCAAGGAAGACGCCAACACGCCGCTATCCGATATGGTACGCCATATCGATTATATGGTTGAGCGCATGGGGATCGACTGCGTCGCGCTTGGTTCCGATTATGACGGCGCGACCATACCAGCCGAAATTTCCGATGCCGCCGGAACACAGAACCTTGTCACAGCCTTGCAAAAGGCCGGATATAATGACGAAGAACTGGCAAAGCTCTGCCGGGACAACTGGATCCGGGTCCTGAAGCAGGCGTGGCACGAAGCCTGAGATACAAGCACATCCCAACAAAATACAGAAAGGGAACTCAAACATGATGCATTTCGGACGTTTTCGTATTCTGGCTGCCGGTGCGGCGCTTGCTGCCGTTATGGCTGCCAATCCGGCCCTGTCGGCCACGCCAGCCGACACGCTGGTCCAGGCATGGGCGATTGATGACACCATCACGCTCGACCCGGCCGAATCCTTCGAGCTGAGCCCCGCTGAATTCATCGGCAATGCCTATGACATGCTCGTTCGCCTCGACATCAACGACACGTCGAAAGTCGTGCCGGGTGTGGCGGAAAGCTGGACCGTTTCCGACGACGGCCTCACCTATACGTTCAAGCTGAAGAAGGACATCAAGTTCGCTTCCGGCAACCCGATCACCTCTGCCGATGTGGCTTATTCCTTCGAGCGCGCCGTGCGCCTCGACAAGAGCCCGGCTTTCATTCTGACCCAGTTTGGCCTGACCAAGGACAATGTCAACGAGAAGGCTAAAGCCGTAGACGACAGCACCTTCGTCTTCACCGTGGACAAGCCTTATGCGCCGAGCTTCGTGCTGAACTGCCTGACCGCGACCGTCGCCGCAATCGTCGATAAGAAGCTTCTCGAAGAACACGCCGCCAAGGTCACGCCGACCGACGATTACAAATACGACACCGACTATGCCAATGCGTGGCTGAAGACCAAGTCGGCAGGTTCCGGCCCCTTCTCGATCCGCGAATGGCGCGCCAATGAAGTCGTCATTCTGGAACGCAACGACAATTATTATGGCGAAAAGGCAAAGCTGAAGCGCGTCTTCTATCGTCACGTCAAGGAAAGCGCGACACAGCGCCTGATGCTTGAATCCGGCGACGTCGATGTTGCGCGCAATCTGGAGCCCGGCGACTACGAAGCCGTTCAGAAAAACGACAAGCTGACCACGACAAACGCGCCCAAAGGCACCGTCTATTATATCAGCCTCAACCAGAAGAACCCGAATCTGGCCAAGCCGGAAGTGCGCGAAGCGTTCAAATACCTGGTCGACTACGATGCAATCGGTTCGTCTCTCATCAAGGGCATTGGCGAAATTCGCCAGACCTATCAGGCCAAGGGTGTTCTTGGCGCACTTGATGCCGCGCCGTACAAGTTCGACGTAGCCAAGGCAAAAGAACTTCTCGCCAAGGCGGGTCTGAAGGACGGCCTTTCCGTGACCTTCGACGTGCGCAACACGCAGCCTGTGACCGGCATTGCAGAATCCTTCCAGCAGAGCGCTGCTCAGGCGGGTGTGAAGATTGAGATCATTCCCGGCGACGGCAAGCAGACGCTGACCAAATATCGTGCGCGTAACCACGACATGTATATCGGCCAGTGGGGCATGGACTATTGGGACCCGAATTCCAACGCCGAAGCTTTCACCAGCAATCCGAACAATGCCGACGATGCATCCACCAAGACGCTTGCATGGCGCAATGCCTGGGACATTCCTGACCTGACCAAGCAGACGCAGGCAGCCCTTCTGGAACGCGACAACGAAAAACGCGCTGACATCTACAAGAAGCTTCAGCAGGAAGCGCTCGACCAGAGCCCATTCGTGATGGTTTTCCAGCAGATCGAAACGGCGGGTATCGCGGGCAATGTGAAGGGCTACAAGCTCGGCCCGACATTCGACTCCAACTTCCTTGCTCCGATCACCAAGGAATAGTCGGTCACGCCTTGGCGCATGACAGGATTTCATGCGCCAAACCGGCTTTAAAACAAGGAGATGGAGCGGTTTTCTGAATCAAAAAGGAAAGCCGCTCCTGAGCTTTTCCAAGCAAAGATGACTGGGCTTCAGACCGCTATTCGTTCTGAACCGCACTCATCGTCGGAAGCGGTCAAAACATTGAGTAATATTGAAACCAAGAAAAGAGTAAGGCG
>JAEXXS010000407.1 GCA_023451915.1 Pseudomonadota bacterium
TTTCCAACGTCGCGTCGATGTCAACCACGCTGAGCCGCGCTAACGTAATAGGAGAAATTTGCTCAATTCGCACGACGGCCTCTTTCCATAATTACGATATTCTGGAGACAGGCCCAAAAGAACCGCACTCCCTGAAGCTGCGCGGTTCATTGATCGGCCTTAAGTCCACAAACAGGCGGCCACCCGCCCGATTGACGCGTGATGCTGCTACAAGCGATCACTCCTCATAGGTAGTCAGCTCGGTCTCGTTTGTATCTACGACGAAGACTGCAAGGAGCCGGGCGGGTTCCGTCTTGCTTGCATTTTCGCTTACCGCGTGATGATCGCCCGGAAACTCTGAAAAATTGTCTCCTGCATGGTACACCACTACAGGGCCGCCATTAACCTGGCTGGTGATCGCTCCCTCCAATACGGTCGCGTAAATAAACGCCGACTTTGCATGGGTATGAGCAGGCGAACTGCCCCCTGGCGCATATTCCACGAGTATACCTTTGATACTTTTACCCGGAACGTTTGGAAGGGGCTGGTCGTAGACTACTGTTACCTTATCATCCGTGCTATCATGTGCGAATGCCGCGACCGCCGAAGCGAAGAAGAACGCCGCCGCGAATGGAAAAATCTTGACCATAATCAATCTCCCGATCAGGTACTTGTTGTTCATAATATGCAGTGGAAATCCGGAGCCTTTATCGCTTCCGGGGCGCATGTGTTTTGATCCACTCATCAAAACGGATATTGCCCAAGCGAGCGCTGCCATCCGGAACCAGCGTGTGATCATCGATTGCAACATCGAAGTAGCGGGCGTTTGGATCGGCAATAACCGTTCTTTTATCGCCTGTAGCGCTGAAATAGCGCTCTACGAATTTGTACATCGGACCACGGTCAGGGCCTGCGATTTGAACGATGCCATTCGAGGGTGCCGAAAGGGCCGCATCGGCCATCACATCAGCTACATCGTCGGCCGCAATCGGTTGGAAAGCGCCGGTGGGCAACCTCACCATGTTTTCTGTTGCGGCTGACTCTGCAATTGCATCGACGAATTCGAAGAATTGTGTAGCCCGCACGATCGTATAGGGGACGCCCGATGCGCGAATATGCTCTTCCTGTCGCAGTTTGGCCCGAAAGTACCCCATCGTCTGCATGCGTTCAGTCCCTACCACCGACAACGCAACGTGATGACGGACGTCAAACCGTTTCTCGGCGGCGAACAGATTGCGACCGACCGCTTCGAAGAAATCCATAGCTGCTTTCTCTTCAAAGGATGGGGAATTCGCCAGATCAACGACCACCTCTGCACCCCGAAGGGCCGTGTCGAGCCCCTCTCCCGTGACCGCATTGACGCCGGAATTCGGGGATGCGGCCACTGCTTCGTGGCCCTTTGCCTGGAGCCGTTCGACGGTTTTGGAACCAATCAAACCGGTGCCTCCAATGACGACGATCTTCATACATCTCTCCCGCGTCTAAATGTTAGTGATTAAGTCCACCGTTGATCGGTGTGAAAGATGGTATGCTTCCGACGGCAGAAAAATGGATGCAAAGGCGAGGACATAGTCTTGGCTTTAAAACCAATTTATAAGCCAATACTTCTACACCGACATTCAATCTGACCGAGAGGAAAGCCACATAATCTGCTGGCGATAACTATGAATTGCATCGAAGCCGCAGCCAATCAGACTTAGGATGCGGTGCATTAGTTCCAAGGTACAGGTGGGCTATGGGTCGGGAGGGCCGCGTTATGTCGGTTCGGCGCTCAATACTTAAAGACGCGACCACCGCAGGGTTACGCCCAATTAGCCCGGCCCCAAAATCTGCTTTCGTTTACGGAAAAGGCGCAGGCGGCAGCGTAATAAGGAACAGGTTACGCGTGATCATCATCATCGATCCTATTCGTGTGGCTACCTTCTTCATACCCCTGTGTAGCTGATTTTGATGCTCACGCTGAACTAGCTTCGTTCCGGCGGCTTAACAAAAGCCGCTCAGCGCGGCGTGTCGAACCAGTCCTCCGCGAAAAATCAAAGCAACGGAGACCGTTATGAATTTCACATTTCAACAAAAGGCTACCAGCGCACGCGATGAACGGGTGCCTTCTCGCTATGCTATCGAAATTGGTGATATTGACGTCATGATTATCAGCGATGGTGTGGTAACACCGCCTGCCGAGTCCATGGCCACAAACGCAGATCGACCAACGTTCGATGCCTGGCTGGATGAGCGTTTTCTGTCCCACGACGCATTCGACTGGGCACTGAACGCCGTCGTTGTGAAAAGCGGCAACCAGACAATTTTGATCGACAGCGGGCTCGGTGAAGAATATCCGGATTTTTCACGGGCCGGTCAGTTTGTGTCGCGGCTGGAAGCCGCCGGCATTGATCTGTCGTCTGTAACCGACGTTGTCCTCACCCACATGCATTTTGATCATGTAGGCGGCCTCCTGGTCCCCGGGGTAAAGGAAAAGCTGAATCCAAAAATGCGCGTTCACCTGTCAAAGGCAGAGGCGCTGTTCTGGCAGGATCCAGACTTCTCGCGGACCGCTATGCCACCAGCACTTGCAGATCTCGCCCGGAAAGCTTCGAAAGATTTTCTGGAGGCTTATTCCGACCATCTGCAAACCTTTGAGGAGACTAGTCGTATAGCGCCTGGAGTTACCGCTCAGCGCACCGGCGGCCACACGCCTGGTCACAGCGTCGTTCGGGTATCGTCAGGTTCCGATCATCTGATGTTCGGCGGGGATGCGATATTCCCGGTCTCATTCGATCACCCTGAATGGCACAATGGCTTTGAACACGATCCCGAAGAGGCAACCCGTGTGCGTCTTCGTCTTATGAAGGAATTAGCAGAAACAGGTTCCTGGCTGATTTCCACCCATATGCCCTTCCCCTCGGTGGGGCGCGTCGCTGCTTCCGATGAGCGTTATCGTTGGGTGCCAGCTCTTTGGGATTACTGATTCCGAAATCGTCGCGCTCCTCAGGATTTCATCAAGCGCGGGTCAGTACCTCAATGTCCTGACGCCGCTTTGAAATGAATGGAGTGCTTCGATTGATACCCTGAGGGCAGCGCGTAAATGTTGCCCTCAAGGAAGATTTGCAGAGCTATGTAAGTCTTCTCATGGAACAGGATATGATCGTTCCATGAGATATAAACTACTCGCTTCTACAGCGAACCGGTATGATAGCCGCCATCAACGGGCAGTGTGACGCCAGTGATGAAACTGGCCGCAGGCGAGGCGAGGAATAAAGCTGCGCCAACCAGATCCTCAGTTTCTCCCCAGCGTTTCAGAGCTGCACGCTGCGCGATAGGCTTCTCGGTAGCTGGGTTTTCCCAAAGAGCACGCGTCATATCCGTGCGATGATAGCCCGGGCCGATGGCGTTCACGCGCACGCCGTCTGGACCAAATTTATGCGCAAGAACACGCGTAAGCCCAAGAATGCCGGTCTTGCTTGCGGTGTAAGATGGCACGCCAGTATCGGCGAGATAGCTCAACATCGACGCGATCGCGATCACCGATCCCTTGCTTTCCTTCAGCTTTGGATAAGCAGCCATGGTGAGGCGGAAAACGCTGTTCAGATTGATGTCCATGACATCATTGAACACATCGTTCTCCCATTCTGCCGCGTCGCGGGCAACGCCCTGCGCGTTGATCAGTACGTCGATCCGTGTTTGTTTCTCCATGAAGGCAATGGCATCGTCATTGCTGCGTACGTCGAGTTCATAAAACTCAATGCCCTTATTGGCACTGTCTTTCTCAGCCTTCTCGATCTTGGCTACAGAGCTTCCGCTAGCCGCGACAGAAGCACCAAGCGCTGCAAATCCGCGCGCCATTTCAAGACCGATGCCGCTCGTTGCGCCCGAAACCAGAACACGCTTACCTGCAAACAGGTCTTTGGCGAAAGACGAAATAACTTCCTGCATGATAACCTCCCGATAGATGCTAGATGAGCTGCTTTAATGCGGCGACGACCATATCCGGCGTTACCTTGATTGGCTCATTGTGAATAATCTCACCGGCGCGGCAGGCGCGCTTGGCGACGATTTCCAGTTTCTCGTCCGTCGCTTCTTCAATGCCGATATCGGCAAGACGAGTCGGCAATCGCACGGAAAGACAGAAGTCGCGGACTTTCTGGAATTCCTCTTCTGCACCATGCAGCTTGAGGCCAGCGAGAACACCGATGGCAACTTTTTCACCATGAAGATGATGATGAACATCATCCAGCTCGCAAAGGCCATGATGAATAGCATGGGCGGCGGCGACACCGCCGGATTCAAAGCCGACGCCTGACAGCAGAATGTTTGCTTCGATCACGCGTTCCATCGCCGGACCAGCCTGCTTGGCATCACACTCTTCGAGCGATGCTGCGCCAAACTCAAAGATCGTATCGCGGCAGAAACGTGCAACCTCAAAGGCAAGGCTAACACCCTGCATTTTCATGCAGTTGAAAGCACCGGACAGGCGGCAGGAATCCGCTTCATAGAAGGTTGCAAGTGCATCACCGATACCAGCAGCGAGGAAGCGTGCCGGAGCCTGTGCGATCAGCGCCGTATCGACCAGAACCAGATTAGGGTTGCTTGGCAAAAACGTATCATAGGCCACCGAACCATCGTCGTTATAGACAACGGCAAGCGCACTGCATGGCGCATCGGACGCGGCAATGGTCGGGAAGATGATCGATGGAAGACCGAGATCGCGCGCCGCAGCCTTTGCCGTGTCGAGTGCCTTGCCACCACCGACGCCGATAACGACTTTCGCTCCGGCTTCGCGGGCTTGGGCAACAAGAGCCGCAATCTGGCTTTCCGAGCATTCTCCACCATGGCGCACGATGCGCGCCTCTGGACCAGACGCAAAAGCCGCGTCGACCTTTGGCTTCAATATATCAAAAATGCCATTGTCGAGAAGAACAACTGCCTTATCGCCGAAGCTTGCGGCCTCTTCGCCAAGGCGCGCAATAACGCCAGCACCCTGAATATAACGGCCCGGGAAACGTGCGCCACGCACGGTTGAAACTGAATCTACCAGCATACATAGCCTCCATCGGCCAGAACGATCGAACCTGTCATCAAACTTGATGCTTCGCTCGCAAGGAAAAGAATGACTGAGGCGACTTCGTCCGTGCGCCCAAGACGGTTCATGGGTGTGCCACCAACCCAATGGCGATACATTTCGGGATCGTCATAGACGTATTTGTTCATTTCGGTGTCGATATAGGTTGGCGCGACCGAGTTGACGCGAACACCACGCGCTCCCCATTCAGCAGCCAGCGAGCGCGTTAAATGGTGCACTGCCGCCTTGGATGCATTGTAGTTCGCCTGTTCTTGCGGGCGGTTGACCACAAAACCGGACATGGAACCCACATTGACGATATTGCCCGAGCCATTTTCCAGCATAGACTTGCCAAATGCACGGCAACACCAGAATACGCCATTCAAATTGACGTCGATCACCTTGTTCCAGACATCATCGGCCATTGTTTCAGCAGGATGATTGCTGATTGCGATACCGGCATTGTTGACGAGAATATCGACGCGGCCATGGCGCGCAATAATCGCATCATGCACGCGCTGAACGCCTTCAACATCGGTAACATCCAGCAGTTCGCCCTCAACGCTGTAGCCCTTGGCGGTCAGCTCAGCCAAAGCCTTGTCCAGCAGTTCCTGGCTCATATCGGTGAGTACCACCTTCGCGCCCGCTTCCGCCAACGCTTCGGAGGCAGAAAGACCAATGCCGCGCGCAGCACCTGTGACGACTGCAATTTTGCCGTCAATTCTGAACTTTTCGAGAAACATGGAAATGCTATCCTTGTCTGACTTGTTATTGGACAACCGCGCTTAAAAGCGGCTGCAAACTGGAAAGAAGGTTGTCAGGATCGGCCGTGACAACGCCGTTCGGAAAAATGAGATCGGTGCGATGCGGCTCTGGCCACCCGATAACGGTCATGCCAGCAGCAAGACCTGCATGAGCACCCGGCACACTATCTTCTACAACGATGCATTGGGACGGCTCGACGCCTAGCAGATAAGCACCGCGCAAATAGGGTTCCGCCGCAGGCTTGCCTTCACGAACATCATTGCGGGATACGCTGATGAAATCCGGACGCCTCAAACCGACAGCGCGCAGATTGGCATCCATCAATATGCGATCCGAATTGGAGACGATGGCATAAGGAATGCCCACCCGGTCTAGATAGGCCAGAATTTCCGCCGCGCCGGGGCGAAATTTCAACCGGATTGCGCCTTCTACATAGGCCGCATATTTCGCTTTGACGAAAGCATCCAGATCAGCGGTAAAGCCAGTCTCATTGCGGAGCATGGCATGGCAATCGGCGATCGTTGTGCCGGTCACGCGGTTTTCGAAGTTCTCAGGGACCGCGCCCGAAAATGCAACGATCGCCTTTAGAAGGGTTTCATAGTGAAATGGCTCGCTGTCAATGAGCGTGCCATCCATATCGAACAGAACCGCACACGGGCTCATTGCGGCTGCCTGTCGAGATCGTCATAAAGCGATTGGCTATGCGTATAGAGTTTCTCGAAGAAAGCCTGCATCGGCGCGTAAATTTCTGACCATTTCGGGTCCGGCTTGATCTCGGTCGAATATTGCACAAGGGCGTCGGCAGCATCCTCAACGCTTGAAAAACGGCCCGTTGCAGCGGCAGTCATGATCGCGCAACCGACCAGACCGCACTCGGCCTCCTTCGGCACGAGAATGGGAATACCATAGACACTTGCCTTGATTTTCAACCACAATTCCGTCTTCGCACCGCCACCAGACGCGATCACCCGCTCAAGCCTGGAACCGGAAATACTGTCGAGAATATTGATATGGCGTTTCACGGCAAAGGCTACGCCTTCCAGCACTGACCGATGAAGATGTTCAACGCCATGCGCCGCACCGATACCAAAATACTGTGCGCGTGCATTGCGGTGTTCGCCAAGGCGCTCGCCCGTAAGATAGGGCATGAAGAAAAGCCGCTCGGATCCCGCAGGCGCCTCTGCTGCCTTCGCCACGATTTCCTCGTAGGAAACCTGTTTGTCATGGAATGCACGACGGGCCCAGCGCATTGCATCGCCGCCGGATTCCAGCAACATGAACGCGCCCCAGTTTCCTTCTACCGTACCGACATTGCAGACGGATGGATCAAGTAATGGCTTTTCCGCAATCGCAGTGATGATCGCCGACGTGCCCATCACTTCCGAGCCAACACCCGGACGGCAAACACCGGAACCAAGCAATGCGACTGGATAATCAGCACCGCCAACCAGAACCGGCGTCCCCTCACGCAGACCTGTCTCCCGGGCGGCTTCTGCCGTAACACTGCCGAGAATCTCAGTAGGGTTTCGTAAAGGTGCAAGCTGCTGGCGATTGAGACCAAGCAAGTCGACCATATGCTGCGACCAGTCGCCTGTGCGCGGGTCCATCAGGAAGCTCGCGCCGCCGTCATTGCGATCCATCGCAATTTCGCCAGTCAGCTTCAGATTGATGTAATCCTTCGGCATCAAAACGGCGGCGGCGCGCGCAAAAGCGGGTGCATGGTGATCGCGCAGCCATTGCAATTTGAACCCCGGCCATGAGGGCGCTGCTGGATTGGCACTGTGCTCCAGATAATCGACCGGACGATGCTTTGCTTCAAAGGCAGTTACATAATCGACCGTGCGCTTGTCGTTCCACAATGGGGCGGTGTCGCGCACCAATTCACCCTTATCATCAACGAGTACCGTGCCGTGCATCTGCCCACAGGCAGCGACGGCTACAATCCTGTCTCTCGCATCCGTCACCTTATCCAACACGTCACGGATCGACGCGATCACGCCCTGCCACCAGTCTGCAGGACGTTGCTCCGACCAGCCAAATTGCGGTACAATCTGTTCGTGTTCGCGGGCGGCAATGGCGACTATATTGCCGCGGCCATCCATAAGGGCAGCGCGCACGCTGCCCGTTCCAACGTCGATTGCAAGCGAGAGTTCATTTGGCATGGAACACGTCATCACGTTTTGGGAGGAAGGAGGGTTGCCTTACGACTTGCGCAGCCAGCTCGATGCATATTGAAGAAGCATCGCGCCGATGATGATGCAGCCCATAAATACCTGCTGATGATAGCCCGGAACACGCGCAAGGTTCATCATATTTGCGATAATCCCAAGAATGATGACGCCGATGAAGGTGTTGAAAGCGCCGCCGCGACCGCCCATCAGGCTCGCGCCGCCGATAACAACCGCAGCAATCGCATCGAGCTCGGCACCGACGCTGATATTGGCCGACCCAATACCGGTACGACTGGTAGAGATGATGCCGGCAGCAGCGGCCAGAACGCCGGAAATCACATAAACCGACAGCGTATAATAAGAGACCGAGATACCCGACAGGCGAACAGCTTCAGAATTGGATCCTATGGCCTTAACCAGGCGACCAAAGCGTGTGAAGGTGAGAACCGCACCGGCAATCACGAAGACAACGATCATGAGGATGACCGGATATGGGATATTCCCAAGCGTACCGGAACCAAAGGCTGTCACAGCGGAACCAGCCTCTCCCATCATGATCGGCTGGCCGGACGAGAAGATGAAAGCAAGCCCCCGCGCGATGGTCATGACTGCAAGGGTCGTCACAAAAGGCGGCAGCTTGAGGTAAGCCACCAAAATACCGGATACGAGCCCACAGGCGGCGCCGGCAAGCAACACGCCGCCGATAGCCATTCCTGTTCCATATTGCTGGATGAGTATGGCAGACAACACACTTCCCAATGCAGCCACAGAACCCACCGACAAATCGATCCCGCGTGTCAGAATGACGAACAGCATGCCAACCGCCATCAGGCTTGGCCCTGCCACCTGACGTAGCACATTCATAATATTGCGTTCAGTCAGGAACACATTCGACAAGGAGGCAGCCACAATCAGAACCGCGATCAGAATGGCAACGGTGCCATACCGGTTGAGAAGAGCTCCGGCATTGAAGTTTTTCTTTGGCGTTTCAACAACTTCGGTCACAGTTTTACCCAATCAATTAGCTGCTGTGGAAAGCTCTGCGCTGGCCGCGCTGACCATGGCAAGCTTCAACAAATTTTCTTCAGAGTATTCCTCCGGCTGCAATGAACCCGTCACCGCGCCTTCGCGCATGACCAAAATGCGGTCGCACAGACCGAAAAGCTCAAGATGCTCGGAGGAAATCACCACGATCGCCCGGCCTTCAGCCGCAAGCGATTTGATGAGCGAATAGATTTCCGTCTTGGCGCCGACATCGACACCACGGGTGGGCTCATCGAAAATCAGCACATCGCCATCGGCATGAAACCACTTGGCCAGGACAACCTTCTGTTGATTGCCGCCCGACAGGCTTGATGCCGGATCTTCGATACTGCCCGCCTTTAGACGCAAACGTTTTGACAGCGCCTCAACAGTGGAACGCTCCGCGCCGCCTTTCACGAAACCAAAGAAGTTCACCAAAGGGGCGAGTTTCGCCATGGTAGAATTAACGCGGATCGGGAAGTCGAGGATCAGGCCCTGATCCTTGCGGCTTTCGGGTACAAGGCCGATGCCAGCCTTCACACCTTCACGCGGATTACGAATGGTTTTTTCTTTGCCGTGGATGAAAATCCGTCCCGATTTCGCGCGCTCGGCACCGAAAACCATTCGCATAAGTTCTGTACGCCCTGCCCCGACAAGGCCGCCAAGGCCAATGATCTCACCAGATCTGACCGTCAGTGACACGCCCTTGATACGGGAGCCGTCGGAGAGTTCTTCGATACGCAGAACCTCATCGCCAAGTTTCCGCTCGATATCCTCACCGAAAAGCGCCTTCAGCGGACGACCAACCATGAGGCGAATGACGTCATCAACCGTTACAGACGCACATTCAGTCGTGGTGATGGATGCGCCGTCCTTCATGATCGTAATACGGTCAGCGATGCTGAAAACTTCATCCAGGCGATGGGAGATATAGATGATACCAACGCCGCGCTCGCGCAGCGTGCGGATGATGTCGAGAAGACGGTTTGCATCACGTGCGGACAGCACGGCGGTCGGCTCATCAAACACCATTACGCGCGCATTGCGCGACAAGGCTTTGGCGATCTCAACAACCTGCTGATGCGCAATGGGGAGATCACCGACAAGAGCACTGGGAGAAATGGAAAATCCAAGGCTTGTAATAAGTTCTTTGGCGCGATTGTTGAGTTCTGGCCACGAAATGACCGATGGCAGCATCCACATAAAGATGTTCTCGGCAACGGTCAGATCGGTTGCCAATGCCATTTCCTGATGGATAACGGCGATACCTTTCGACATCGCATCCATAGGGCCGCGAAAATGCTGCACTTCGCCCGCGACTGTGACTTCGCCGCGAGTGGGCGAAAACTCTCCGCCGAGAACGCGCATCAAAGTCGATTTGCCAGCACCATTCTCACCAAGCAAAGCATGTACTTCGCCTGCGCGAAGTGCGAAATCGACACCACGAAGCGCATGAACCCCGCCAAATGACTTCGCTATGCCGGTCAGCTCTACAAGATTTTCCATTTCAATCATTCCAGATCTTCAAGACCCAGGACGCTCCACCCGAATTTCAGTTTAGCCCGTAAGAAATGGTCACCTCGCGACCGCTTGCGAAACTTGCCGGACGCCATGCATCTGGCTTAAATCGCCTCCTCGGACAATCCCATAGTGCAGCCAGTCTTTCACGACCAGACTGGCTGCGCTATGAAGGCAGATAATATTAGAAAACCGCGTCCGGCTTGTAATACTTGTCCACATTGTCTTTGGTGATAGCGACAGGCGTCGTGTAGGTGATCTTGGAGGTATCAGCCGGCAGGGTGCCGTCAACGGCCTTCTTCGCAAGGTCAACAGCGGTCGCCGCTACGAGCGCCGGATCATTCAGACCGGTAGCGCCGTATTTGCCCTCCTTGATCATCGCCATAGCTTCTTTCTGGCCATCCGCTGCCGCGAGAAGAAGCACGCCATCGAGCTGATTGGACTGTTCCAACGCCTTGCGCGCACCGAGAACCATCGAGTCATTTTCACCGAGAACGACATTGATATCGGGATTGGCCGTCAGGAGATCTTCCATGGCCTTCAGGCCGCCTTCGTTGTTCCACATACCCCAACCCTGGCCGACAACTTCAAAGCGGACACGGCCTTCATTGCG
>JAEXXS010000425.1 GCA_023451915.1 Pseudomonadota bacterium
GCGCCGCGTATGCCTTCCGACATATAGGCTCCGATGTTGAAGCCCATGGTGATCACACCGGCCATGAACGGGCTGAATTCCAGACCGAATTGCGGGCCGCCGAAGAAGACCAGAAAAAGCTGCACCAGCAGCGGCGTCCCGCGCATGACGCTGACATAGCCTGCGGCGAACCAGCGGAACGGCTTGAATCGCGAAAAGCGGGCGATGACCAGCACGGTTGCAACGACCAGACCTATCAGCAACGATACGACGGTCAGCTGGATGGTGACCCAGGCAGACTGAACAATGAAGGGAAAAATCCGCTCGATAAGTGCGATATCCATCCTTCAACCTTTCTTCCCCGTGGAAGGGTCGACGGCGGGCCGTTGATTATGCAGCCCGCCTCCGGGAGAGGGGAGATTAGAGCATTTCCAGCAAAAGTGCGTAGCGTCTACGCAGGGAAATCAGTTCACTGGACTGATTTCTTATCCTGCTTCGATGCGTCGGATAATGCGTAAAAACAAATAGATAGAGCGGTTCCGCGATTCCGTTTTAACCGGAACCGCTCTATTTGCCGATCCGGCCCAGATGCGTATCCTGAAAGCCTGATCCATATTTGAGGCCGAAGCCAAGCGCCCGGTCGATGCCGATATGCACCGCCCAGATCAGCGCCATGGCGATGCAGATTTGCCAGTTCATTGCCCAGCCAAACACAGCCAGCAGAACCACGCCGATCCAGCTATGGGCGATATTATAGACCACCGCCCCGGTGCGCGGCCCCTTCATATAGGCAAAGAACGACAGATCCGGCGCCAGAACCAGTATGGCAAAAAGCCACCAGCTTGCACCGCTCACCCAGTAGGCTCCAAGCGCCAGAAGTGCTAAAGACAGGCTTTCAAGGCGCTGGATCAGATTCATTTGCGTTTTGTCTCCTGATAGGCATCCCAGAGATCGGGTCGGCGCTCGCGGGTGATCCGCTCGGCCTGCGCATGGCGCCATTTGTCGATGGCGCCATGATTGCCGGAGGTCAGAACATCGGGGATAGACCTGTCTTCCCAGACCTGCGGGCGCGTATAGTGCGGATGTTCGAGCAAGCCGGTCTCGAAACTCTCCGTTTCGCCCGATTGCTGATTGCCCATCACGCCCGGCAACAGGCGCACCACGGCATCCAGCAGCACGATAGCCGCCGTCTCGCCGCCTGAAAGAATATAATCGCCGATCGACACTTCCTCGAGTTGGCGCGCTTCGATCACACGTTCGTCCACGCCTTCGAAGCGTCCGCACAAAATGATCGCGCCCGGACCGGCGGCCAGTTCGCGCACGCGCTTTTGCGTCAGCGGCGCACCGCGCGGGGTCATCAGCAGCATCGGGCGATCATCGGCCACGGAATCGAGCGCCCGCGCAATCACATCAGGCTTCATCACCATGCCCGCGCCGCCGCCAGACGGCGTGTCATCGACCATGCGATGCCTGCCTTCGGCAAAGTCGCGGATCTGCACCGTATCAAGCCGCCATTTTGCCTCGGCCAGCGCCTTGCCCGCCAGGGAAACGCCAAGCGGCCCCGGAAACATTTCCGGATAAAGCGTCAGGACTGACGCATGGAAGAACCCTGCTTCACGATCCGGCGAGCGCTGTTCCGAAGTGTCGTCCGTCATGACTTCTTCGGTCTCTTCTTTGGCTGATGGCCGCCCTTCAGCGGATTGTCGCTTTCATCGGCGATCAAGCCCGCTGCGAACGGCTCCACCAGCAGGGTGCCTTTTTCGAAGTCGATCTCCGGCACAGCCGCTTCGGTAAACGGGATGAGCATCGGGCGCTTGCCCCTCTCGCTGAGCTCGATGATGTCGCCACCGCCGAAATCGAACACCGCGCTCACCACGCCATAGCTCTTGCCCTCGGCATCGATGGCCGCAAGACCGATCAGATCGGTCTGGAAGAACTCGTCATCGTCCAGATCGTCGTCCGACAATTGCGAACGGTCGATGTAAAGCGCCGTGCCGTTGAGCGCCTCGGCGGCGTTGCGGTCGTTGACGCCCTTGAAGCGCACGATCACCACCGTCTTGGCGGCTCGCGCTTCGAGAATTTCGTAACCCTTGCCCTGCTCATCATAAAGCAGGCCGTAATCGCCGATGGACAGCGGATCTTCGGTGAATGTCTTGATTCTGACTTCACCACGGATGCCATGGGCGGCACCGACAATGGCAAGCTGAATCGGATTTTCTGGACGTGGCATGGTTGCCCCCGATCTGGATTCGGGCATATCGCCCCGATAGTGGGACCGACATGCGCTGCTGATTAGCCTATCGCTTAGCGAATTCGCACCAAAACGCCAAGAAAAATGCGTGATTTCGTCAATCCGGCTGCAAGACACGCCATGGCAACCAGCCGGTAACCTCTGCCTGACACACTGTCTGCCGAAACATCAACCGGTATAGCTCGAAATGGCAATGAATGGCGAATTCCTGATTCCCGCCCGTGCAGACCTTGCGGCTGCGCGTGAGGAATGGCTGAAGACATTGAAGGATACCCGCCGTCTTTCCGAAAATACCATCGAAGCCTATGAGCGCGATTCGCGGCAATTTCTGAATTTTCTCACCGGCCATTTGGGCGAAGCGCCCTCGCTGAAAGATGTGAGCGCCTTGCGCGTTGCCGATCTGCGCTCGTTCCTCGCCAGCCGCCGCAATGATGGCGCGGGCGCACGAACCCTTGGGCGCGGTCTGGCGGGCGTTCGCTCGCTGCTGCGGCATCTGGAAAAACGCGGCCTCGCCAATGCCGCCGGCGCTGGCGCGATACGCGCCCCCCGCCAGCCGAAGTCGCTGCCAAAACCGCTGACCGCAGACGACGCCCGCCGCGTGGTCGCAGCCGATGGCCAGATGGCCGAGGAGCCGTGGATCGCCGCGCGCAATGCCGCCGTCCTGACCTTGCTCTATGGTTGCGGCCTGCGCATTTCCGAGGCGCTTGGCCTGAAAGGCGATGCGCTGTCCGACAATTCCGCGCTTTCGATCACCATAACCGGCAAGGGCAACAAGTCCCGGCTTGTGCCTCTGCTGCCGATCATACACCGCGCCGTCGCGCAATATCGCGCGCTGTGCCCTTATGATCTCTCTGCCGACAAGCCGCTGTTTCGCGGCGCGAAGGGCGGCGAACTTCATGCCGCCATCATCCAGCGTGAAATGCAGAAGCTGCGCGCCGGGCTTGGCCTGCCCGATAGCGCCACACCGCATGCGCTGCGCCATTCCTTCGCAACCCACCTGCTGGGTCGCGGCGGCGACTTGCGCACTATTCAGGAATTGCTGGGCCATGCCAGCCTGTCCACCACGCAGATTTATACCGGCGTCGATACGGAGCGCTTGCTAGAAGTCTATGACAAGGCGCATCCGAGAGCCTGAACCAGGCACCTTTCAGATCGCGGAAGATCGCCTATATTCTCTTTATGAAAAAGCTGCTTCTTGTTCTTCTATGCGCCGTCTTCGCCGGGTCCGTCACCGCCCGCGCTGA
>JAEXXS010000338.1 GCA_023451915.1 Pseudomonadota bacterium
GTCATCTGCTCCGACATTGGCGGCATGGCAGAAATGATTACGGACGGCGTAAACGGCCTGACCGTTCCGCCCAATGATCCGCAGGCGCTGGCGGAAGCCATGCGCCGTATGGCGGAAAACCCGGAGCTGCGCCAGTCGCTCAGCGACAATGCACGCCATCCGGACACCATCGACACGACGGCTTCGCGCTATCTCGATCTGATCGGGACATTGCGAACAGCCCGTGTCGAGGCAGCATAAGAGGTAGATCATGAACATCGCGACCAAAGTTCCAACCGAAGGGGCAGCAAAACCGGCAGCAGCCCAAGCTGCATCCGCCGCACCTCAGAGGACCGAAGCCATGAAAGGACGCGTTGACGCCATCGAGGAAGGCCGCCTTTACGGCTGGGCGTTCGATCCCGGAGCGCCCACCGAACGGCTTTTGATCCGCGTTCTTCTTGATGACAAGCCCATCGCGGAAGCACCAGCGGACAAGGAACGTCCCGACCTGAAGCGCAACGGCATTGGCGACGGCCTGCATGCTTTCGAAGTGATGCTGCCGCAATTCGCCGCCGCTCGCGCCGGTGAGCTTGTTGTGGTCGCAGCCAATGCGGCGGGCAATGAGCAGAAACTGCGCGTACCGAAGCCCGATGAACAGGCCGCCGAAGCGCTGATTGCAGCGCCGATGACGCGCATTCTCGACAAGCTCGACATGTTGATGGCCGCGCAGCGCCAGTTGCAGGTCAATCAGCGTTCGCTGCAACGTGTGGCCCCGGTGCTCGATAGTTCCGGCAATGCCGCGCCTGCCGAAATGGCGGACATCGCCGCATCCGTCGATGGCCTGCGCACCGATCTGCATCAGCGCATGACCGAACTCGACGTGCATATCATGCGCATGGATGGCGTGGTCGCGGGACTTGAAAAGCGCATGGATGACGTGCGCAAACGGGCCGGTGGCGACGTGAAGCTGCTGTTCATGTTGATGTATGTGATGGCTGGTTTTGTCGCAGGCGCCATCCTGACGCTTTTCGTGATGCGCTGAGGGGAAACCCATGACGCAAGACGAAAGACCCGTCACGCAGCAATCGGTAGCAAAACCTGCCCGGCCATCGGAGCGCCCGCCCATGATGATGGAAGGCGAGATGGTTGTCGGCTGCGTGATCGAAGACACGCTTCTGCTCGTGCTTGGCATCGGCAATGCGAGCGGCGATCAGGTCACGGCCTTTCTGAATGGCGATCCGGCGCTCAGCGTCAAGGTGAACCTCGTCACCTGGCCGCTGAAGGAGCCGTCGCCTGCCGGAACCCATGGATTCGTCGCGATTGTGCCGACCGGCATTTTGCGCCGGGGCATCCTCAAGACTGTGATGTTCCAGCACAAGGCCAAGGTCGCGCGTTACAATTTCGCCTCGCGGGCAGCGCCTGTCGCCGATTTCGTGGCCATGATCGGCGATCTTGCCGGACCAAGCCTGCCAACCGTCATCGATGAACTGGTGGAAGGACTGATTTCCGGTCCTATCGGGCGCAAGAAGCTTGCCGCAATCACCGTACTGTTGCAGGTCGGTGCGCGCTCCGATGGCTGTGTTGAACTGATTGGCGGTAGCGACGAAGGCGAAATTTTCGTTCAAGGCTGGGCGCAGGATCTGACGCCTGCCGTCACACGACTGCTCATCAGCGGCAAAAACTCTTCACTGGCGGAATGTTCGATCAGCGTGTTTGCGCGTCCCGATCTCAACGATCAGGCGTCGGGTTTTGCCGGATTGCTGCTTGCCAATGAGCCGGTGGAGCCGAACGACATTGAACGACTGTTGTTTCGCGGACGACGCGGCTGGCGCTTTACCGAAGTCTATGATCGCAGGCTGCTGGCCGGGTCGCGCGAGACGCCGGGGCATATTCGCGCGATCCTGCCGCGTGTGCGCAGTTCAACGGATATTCTGCTGCGGCTGCGTTCTGCCGCCAACCGCTTCGACGGCAGCGAAACCGTCTCCGGCCTGCCCTTTCCGGTGCGGCTTGGCATCGACAATGTGTTCCGCGTCGAAGGCAGCGGCATACTGGTTTCCGGCTGGCTGCTCGATCCGGACAGTCATGTGGAAAGCGTCAAGCTGCGCCGCCATCGCGGCGAGATACAGATCGACGGAACATGGACCCGCTATGACCGGCCCGACGTGACGCGTGAATTCGACAATCAGCCGCCCTTCAATGCTGGTCTCGACCCTAATCGCCATGCGCATGGTTTCGTGGCCTTCGCGCCTGAACTTGCGGGCGACAGCACATCGCCGTTTTATATCGAGCTGGCCATCAGCGATGGACGCCGCGCCTTTCATCCACTGACGCCGACCCGTGTGACATCACGCGATGCGATTGTCCGGCAGATACGGGCGACCGACCCCAATGCCTGGGCGCTGCGCCATATTGTCGATCAACAGCTTGTTCCGCTGCTGAGCGGCGTCAGCCGCCCGGCGCCGGAGGTGTTCGGCGTGGTCGATCTTGGCCCTTTCGAAGACGCGGTCAACCACGCCGCTAATCTGGCGATCATCATCGGCGTCGATGAACGCGTGGAAGAGATTGAGCCTTTGCTGGCCCTGCTCGCACTCGATCCAGAAACCCGCATCGCACCGATTGTCGTGGCGGCAGCAACGGAAATCATCGACCGCATCGGGGTGCAGGTGCGAAGGCTCGCGGACTTCTATCGCCTGCGCATCCGCCTCGTTTCGGCAAGCGGTTCGGAAGACCTTTACGATGCGCTGGAAGTTGGTGCGCGCGCTGTCACAACCGACAAGGTGGTGTTTCTGGCAGGCTCGCTGCTGCCGCGGCGTGCAGGCTGGCTGAACAAGCTCGTCTCGGCTTATGACTCACACCACGACTGCGTTTTGTCGCCAACGCTGGTTTACGAAGACGATTCCATACGCTGGGCCGGAACTTGGGTTGCCGGGCCGCAATCCGACAGAGCCCTCATAAGCCGCTATGCCGGTTATCCGATGGATTCCGTTTCCGGCATGTCGCTCACCGAAGTCGCCACGGCGACCTTCGAATGCTGCATCCTGCCGCGTGACGCGCTGTTTTCGGTCGGCGGCTTCACGCGCGGCTATCTCGGCACGCATGAAAAAGGTCTCGACCTTGGCTTGAAATTGAAACAGTCCGGCCTGCGCTCCTACTGGCTGCCGTCAGCGCAAATGCTCGGCTCCGATGATGTGTCGGTCACCGACAAGGCATCAACCATCGCATTGATCGAGCGGATCGACCGTCAGGTCTTTGATGCGCGCTGGTCGAATATTCTTGCCGGCAGGCGCAGCGCACCGATTGAGGAACCCGCATGAGCGATAAACTCCGCGTTCTGGTCATCTCGCACGCCCACCCGTCGATCTCGCTCGGCGGGGGTGAAATCGCATCCTATAATCTGCATAAGGGGCTGAACGCCATTCCCGGCGTGCAATCGGTCTATCTGGCGCGCGCCGGTCACCCGATCCCGCGCCACGGCACCACAGCATTGATGAGCATGCGCCGCGCCAGCGACGAAATCCTGTTTCATGCCGACGAGTATGATCACTTCTACCTCTCGAACAAGAATACGGACGAAATCCGTCGCGATCTCCTGCGTTTCGTGCGCGATTTCGATCCCGATATCGTGCATTTCCATCATGTGATGGGGCTGGGGCTAGAAACGCTTTACGCAATCCGCGAAACCTTGCCGGATCGCATCATTTTGGTCACGTTCCACGAATTCCTGTCCATCTGCAACAATGACGGCCAGATGGTGAAAGCCGGAACCTCGAAGCTTTGCAACGAGGCATCGCCCATCGATTGCCACGCCTGCTTTCCACAGATTCCGCCAGCGCGTTTTCTCAAGCGCGAACGCTTTGTGCGTGGGATGCTGGAATTGGCCGACGCCTTCATCTCGCCAAGCCAGTTTCTGGCAAACCGCTATCACGAATGGGGCCTGAGCCCTGACAAGATGGCTGTGATCGAGAACGGCATCGCCATTCGCGAGGTCACGCCGCCACGCGAACTGACCGGCCCGAATCCGCGTCGCAGCCGCTTCGCCTTTTTCGGCCAGATCAACCCGTTCAAAGGCATCGACGTGCTGGTCGACGCGGTATCGCGTGTGCCGGAACAGGTGTGGGGCGAAGATTCCCGCCTGATGATATTCGGCGGCAATCTGGAAAAGCAGCCGCCCGCCTTTCAGGAGCGCATGCAGAAACTGATCGAGGAAGCAGGCCCACGCGTTCGCTTTTATGGCGCATACCAGAATGCGGAAATGCCGCGCCTCATGCAATCGGTTGACTGGGTGGTGATGCCGTCCATCTGGTGGGAAAACTCGCCCATCGTCATTCAGGAAGCGTTGCATCATCGGCGTCCGGTGATCTGCTCCAATATTGGCGGCATGGCCGAGAAAATTCGCGACGGCGAAGACGGATTGCATTTCCGTGTCCGCAGCGCTGAAGATCTAGCCGACCGTTTCACGGAAGTCCTAAGTGAGCCGAGCATCTGGGATCGACTTCACAATTCCACTCGTCGTCCTGTACACTATGTGGACTGCGCCAAAGAGCATCTCGACCTTTATAACCGATTGCGCGAGGCGAAGCCTCGCAAAGCGAAGCCGGCAGTGAGTGAAACTGTCCTCTCTCAGGCAAGCTGAGCCTGGCTTGCCTGGAACCATTATCTTACGCATTTCCGAACGCAAAACCGTTTCACACTTTTGCTGGAAATGCTCTTACTAAAGGAAAACCGAATGGCCCGTGCCCCCCGCGCCCTCGTGATGATTCCCGCTGGAGAAGTGTATGACCACGACAATGTGCGCTGGTATCGTCACACCGACGTGCAGGGCAGCATCAACCACTATCACAACATCGGCGATGCTTTTGTGTTCGAATCGTCGCTCAAGCTGATGAATTATGAAAAGGCGTCCGAGCTTCCCATAACCACTTATTCGCCGGAAAAGATCGACCAACTGCGCGAAGAATATGACTATGTGATCCTGCGTGGGTCGAACTATGTGAACAAGGACATGAACTGGCGCGAGAGCATAGCCGTCTTGCAACGGTTGAAACTGCCGGTCATCGCGTTTGGCATCGGCGCGCAGGCCCCCTCCAAGGGCGCGCTGGAACTTTCCGAAGAAACCAAGGCCGTGCTGCGCATCATCGCGGATTCGACCGTCTCCATTGGCGTGCGCGGTGCATATACGGCGCAGATGCTGAACGATATCGGTATTCGCAATGTGCGCATCATCGGTTGCCCCACGGCCTTCCGCCGCAACAACCAGCATTTGCGCATCAAGCTGCCGCCACTCGACAGCGTAGAGAAGGTTGGCGTCACAGTGCGCCGCGAGGTTTCACCTGCCTATGCAAAGGACATTGAGCAATATCTCACCCGTCACCGCGACCTCATCAAGACGATGGCGCAGCGTTTCGACGTCACGCTGATGGCGCAAGGCGAGATTGACGAGAAAAAGATGGTATTCGGCACACCCGAACAGAAGGAAGAGGCCATCGCCGCCCTGAAGGCGCATCGCTGGACCGCCGATTGGTATTTCGACGATGAAATCGAAAATCTCTACCGGAACAAGATGTTCTATTCCGATGTTGTGGCCGATTATGAGAACCTCGTGCGCCAGCAACAGCTTGTGCTTGGTTATCGCCTGCACGGCAATCTGATGGCGCTGGCCAATGGCGTGCCGTCGATCTATTTCACCTATGACAGCCGCACGGCCGAATTTGCAGAGACCTACAAAATTCCAAGCTATGACGTGTTCAGCGACAAGCCGTTTCGTCTGGAAAATTACTGGGATCAGTCGCTGTTCGACAAATATAACCGTGCATGGTTTGAAACCTATGCCGAAATGAAGCAGTTCCTCGACGAAAACGGTATCGATAACAAGATGACCGATACCGGCCTGCCGGTGGGAACGCTCAAAGTCGCCTGATCCTAGAGCGGTTCCGGTTGAAACGGAATCGTGGAACCGCTCTATCTATTTGTTTCTACGCATTATCCCACGCAAAACCGCTACGCACTTTTGCTGGAAATGCTCTAGATTATTTCAAGCGTCTTGCCTTCGCCGCTGCTGGTTTGGGAGCGTCGGCGGCGATGGACTTGTCCTTTTGCTCTTCGGCAAGCAGTGACCAGGCGGCAATGAACATGGCGGCGATCAGCGGTCCGATAACAAAGCCGTTTATGCCGACGAGCGAAATGCCGCCGACCGTCGAGATCAGCACCACATAGTCCGGCATGCGCGTGCCCTTGCCGACCAGTGGCGGGCGCAGCAGATTATCCACGAGGCCGATGACCAGCGTTCCGATCAGAACGAGAATGACGCCCTTGCCCCAGTCGCCGCTGACAAAGAACCATACCGCAGCGGGTGCCCAGACAAGCGCCGCACCGACTGCCGGCAGCATCGAGAAAAAGGTCATCATCACGCCCCACAGCAGGGCTGCCTCGATCCCCAACAGCCAGAAAGCGACACCGCCGATGACGCCCTGAATGATCGCGATGATGATGTTGCCCTTGACCGTCGCGCGGATGACGGCGGTGAATTTTTCCAGGAACTGGCGTGTGTAGTCGTCGCTCAGCGGAATGGCCTGCCGGATTCTGCGTCCAAGATCCGCACCGTCGCGGAACAGGAAAAACAGCAGATAAAGCATGATACCGAAGCCGATGAAAAATTGCAGCGTATTCTGACCGAAGCTGACGAGACGACCTGCGAAAAGCTGGCTGCCTTGCAGGATTGTCGCTGAAATCCGCGACCGCCATTCGGCAAAACTGCCAAGCTCAAAGCGCTTGAGCCAATCTTCCAATGAATCCGGCAGCACCGACAAAATGCTGGTGATATAGCTGTTGAGGTCAAATTCGCGGCTACTCAGCCGTTGGTAAAGCGAGTTTCCCTCCTGCACCAGCGAGCTGAAAATGATCAGCATCGGAATGATGACCAGACAGACGCACATCAGCACCGACAAAAGGGCCGCAAGGTTGCGTCGTCCGCGCAGAACCCGCACGAGATATTGCTGTACCGGATAGAAGATGACGGCGAGAATGACCGCCCACAGCACTGCGGTGTAATATGGGATGAGCAGCCAGGCGAAGGCAATCGTGACGAGCGCCAATAGAATATAGAAGCTTACGCGCTGGACGGACATATTCACTCACCGGTCTTGGGAGTAGACCCTGCCCAAAATTCGCTTTTTATTCAATAGGGTATTTCCGGCAGGGACCTGGAAGTCCTTTGCCGCAAACCGATACGATCAAAACACAGCGTTACTTTGAGGTGCCAGCCGAAATATCAGGCTGCGGCCCGAATGGAACCCAGTGCAGTTTGAGGCAGAACCCGCGCAACGGCGCTGAGAAGGTCGCTTTTCGACACGACGCCAACCACAAATCTGTTCTCGTCAACGATCACCGCCACATGCGTCAGACCATCGGTGAGAACCGGAAGCAGGCCCATTGCCGCATCGTCCGGCGCAGCCGTTATCGCCGGGACCACATGATCCTTGAGGCTTTCACCGGGCTGAACCAGCTCACGCAGGCCCACTATGCCAGTCAGTCGCCCATCCGCGCCCGTCACCGGCAAGGTCAGGATGCGATGGCGCAGCAGCAGATTACGGGCCTGCTCGGCGGTATCGTTTTCCCCTATGCTGATCACGTCACGCGACATGATATCGGCGCAGGTCAGATCGCCATGGGCGCGGATCGATGCCTGCAACTCAACCTGTCGTAACAACCGGCCAAGATCGTTGCGATCGATGTCGAAACTTTCGTCCAGTGTGTTCAGCGCTTTGTCGATATCCTCCTCGCGAATGCCTGCCCGCAAGGAAGGCGGCAAGTCCTTCGTCGCGTGGAGGCTCACCGGAGCCGCTGCCGCATTGTGCGGATATTTCCGCCGGGAAAGCTTGTGGAACAGGATGCCCAATCCCACCAGCAGGCATGAATTGAAGCCGACCGGCACCAGCGGAAACCACAGTCCCCAGCTTGCGACCGCCTGACCACCCAGTACAGCCGTCAGCGCAGCAGCGCCCCCGGGCGGATGCAGGCTGCGGGTAACCGACATGGCGGCGATCGCCAGCGCAACGCCAAGACCGATGGCGAGCGCCGGATCGCTGACATAGCGAGCGACAATCACCCCCACCAGCGCAGAAATCGTATTGCCGCCGATGATCGACCATGGTTGCGCCAGCGGACTGTTCGGCACGGCAAATAGCAGCACTGCCGAAGCGCCGATGGGCGCAACGATCAACGGCAGATGTGGACCATAACCGAGCAGCAGACCCGAGACAAAACCGGTGAGAGCGATGCCGATCAGCGCACCCACACAGGCAATGGCGCGCTCGCGCAGCGTCGCGCCCGCAAGCATCGGATTAAACAGCCGGAATCGCCATGAAGGCGCGCCGTTATGGTCAGGAGGATTATGTCGTGTCATGTCGCACTATAGACCGAGGCGGCCTGTCTATTCCGAGCTTTCCCGGGAACTGCAACGGATCCCGCAATTCATGGAGCGTGAGTATCCTGTCTCCGGCATAAGCGAACAAGAAAGCAAATCCGCACGTCTCGGATGAGAAAAGAAAATTCTTCCGCTATTGAAAGCTTATCAAGAATAGCGGTCTCACCAGCATTTCCGCTCCCAATAGCATAAGCCCGACGAGAAACCAGAGGCGAAACTGTTGGGGACTTATTTTCTGGCGAAAAAGCTGCCCAAGCCCCATGCCAGCCAGCGCGGGAACGACAGCGGCGAGTGAAATCAGAAGAATATCGCAGCTATAGGCCCGATGTGAGGAAAGCCCGATTGCCAGCGCAATCGTCGACACCGTGAAGGATAATCCTAAAGCCTGCACGAGATCGTCTTTTTTCAGCCCCAGCGCCTGCAGATAGGGAACGGCGGGAATTACAAACACACCCGTCGCACCAGCGATCAGGCCGGTTAAAAACCCGATCAGCGGTGACAGCCAGCATTCATGCCGCCGCGATACCTGCCACTGTCGGGCAAAAAGGGTATAGCCCGCATAAATGACCAGACATGCGCCGAGTAGTGATGCCGTCAGGATCGTTTCACCGCTGACCAGCATGAAGGAACCGATCCACGTTCCAGCGATGATTGCAACCATCATGGTCCAAAGGCGCAGGGCCAGCGCACGAAAACTCGGCCCCGCCAGAAGCTGCCAGACATTTGTAATGAATGACGGAACGATAAGGAGGCTCGCGGCGGTGAGCGGCGAGATCAAAGCCCCCAGCACGCCCATGGCAACGGTCGGCAATCCCATGCCGGTCAGGCCTTTGACAAAGCCCGCGCCAAGGAAAGTAAGCGTTATCGTGAGGAGAAGTGCGACGGATTGGGTCATGCTTCCGCTATAGAGAAATTCCCATTTTGCGAAATGCGGAAGTTCCATATTCTGCCTTCGGCTTTACCGAAGGCAGAATATAAGCGATAAATATG
>JAEXXS010000489.1 GCA_023451915.1 Pseudomonadota bacterium
ATCACTACGCCTTGCCGGACGATGCGCTGGCCGTTGCCACCCGCAAGGGTCTGCTACACCGCAATTTCCAGGGCTATACGACGGACAGAAGCCAGACGCTGATCGGTTTTGGACCGTCCGCCATTTCGCAATTTCCGGGGGGTTATGCGCAGAACATTCCCGATATCGGGCAGTATCGCAAGACCGTCGATGCGGGCGAACTTGCCACCATGCGCGGCTATATGATGCGCGAAAGCGACCGGTTGCGTTCGGCGATCATCACCGCGCTGATGTGTAATTTTCAGGTCGATCTCGACGAGGCAGCGCCGGGCATGGAGTTCTCCGACGAGCTCGCCTTGCTGCGCCCGCTGGTGGCCGATGGTCTGGTCGAGGTGAAGGGAAGCCTCATCCGCGCCACCGAGGACGGTAAGCCGCTGATACGCCTCGTGGCGGCTGCCTTTGACGAATTTCGCAGGGAAACGGTGCAGGGCTTCAGCTTCGCCGTGTGATCTGTATGTGATCGAGCGGTTCCAAGAGAGCCGCTCAAGAAATGCCGCTGTACCGGGCCGTCAAAAGGTCAGTGGCATGGGAGCGCCGCCGTTGGGGGACGTGCGGCGCTCCCCCTCTTCGGGGGAGCGCACTAAGTCTTTGTTTTAACGTGCATCTTTTCCGAAAACTGGTTTTCACTTTGCGAGATGCGCGCCAAGGATCAGGCTTTCGCTTTGCGGGTCTTTTCCAGCTTAGGCAGGAAGACGGTCAAAAGGCCCAGCAATGGCAGATACGAGCAGATCGTGTAGACGAACTCGATGCCCTTGCGGTCTGCGACAATGCCGAGAACTGCGGCTGCAATGCCCGCCATGCCGAAGGCAAAGCCGAAGAACAGACCGGAAACCATGCCCACACGTCCCGGAAGCAGTTCCTGCGCAAAAACCACGATGGCAGGAAAGGCGGATGCCAGGATGAAGCCGATGATCACCGTCAGCACAGCCGTCATCTCCAGATTCGCATAGGGCAAAGCCAGAGTGAAAGGCAACACGCCGAGGATCGATACCCAGATCACCTTGCGCGTTCCGATGCGATCACCGATCGGGCCGCCGAAGATCGTTCCCGCAGCGACAGCGCCGAGGAAGAGGAACAGCAGGATCTGCGAGGTCTGCACCGACACACCAAAATGATGGATTGTGTAGAAGGTGTAGTAGCTCGTCAGGCTCGCCATATAGATATACTTGGTGAAGATCAGCAGTGCGAGCACGGCCACGGTGGCGATTACCCGGTTGCGCGGCAGCGGCAGCGTCTTGTCAGGCTGCGCCCTGCGGGCATTGGCCAGCCGATAGCGATTGTACCAATTGCCGACATACCAGAGCAGCAGCATGCCTGCCAAAGCCGCGACCGAGAACCACGAAACGCTGATCTGGCCGAAGGGCAACACGACAAAAGCTGCAAGCAGCGGTCCGATGGACGAGCCGAAGTTGCCGCCGACCTGAAACAGCGATTGTGCGAAACCATGCTTGCCGCCCGATGCCAGCCGAGCAACGCGCGATGCTTCCGGGTGGAAGACGGACGAGCCGAAGCCGACGCAGGCAGCGCCCATCAGCAGCACCGAATAATGATGCGCCGTCGCCAGCAACACGAGGCCGACAAGGGTGCAGCCCATGCCGAAGGAGAGCGAATAGGGCATCGGCTTGCGGTCGGTGTAGATGCCGACGAGGGGTTGCAAGATCGATGCCGTCATCTGGAAGGTGAAGGTGAGAAGACCGATCTGCCAGAAGGACAGGCTGTAATTCTCCTTCAGCATCGGATAGATGGCCGGAAGAAGCGACTGCATCATGTCGTTCAGGAAATGGCCCATGCTTGTGGCCAATATGATGGTGAGGACCGTATTGTCCGCACCGCTGTTGGACGGCTGCTGCGCAGCGCTCATGCTCATCATGCGACTCCGAAAATAAAGTCCGGTCTGCTACTAATCTTCCTGATCAACGGGAAGAAAAGAAAGCGTATGGATGTTTTTGAAATGGAGATTTCGCCAAGCGTACTCTCCAGTTCTCTCCTCATAATCGTATTGTCTGTCGCCCGCTTTCGTGATTTGGTCCATTACTTGTCAGAGTGGGCCAAGCTGAGCCGTTTGAGAACGAGTTTGAGATGAAACCGCCATCGCCGTCACGTCTTTTCTTGCCTGAAAGCGAGGAGCTGCAAAGATTCCACGAAGATCGCGTGGCGATGCTGGAGACCATGACCGGGCCGGTGGTGGCGCTTCCGACCAAATATCCCGATGGCTATTTTGTGCCTCTCCACAGCCATTCGCGGGCGCAGCTATTGTGTGCTTCGCAGGGCGTGGTTCTGGTCACGACCAATGCGGGGCGCTGGATGATCCCTGGCGATCACGCCATGTGGATACCCGCTGGCATCGAGCATTCGGTCGAGATTGTGGGCGATGTCTATATGCGCTCGATCTATATCAGCACCGATGCCGTATCGGGCGTGCCCGACCATCTGCATGTGGTGGGACTGACCGACCTGATGCGCTGTCTCATCATCGATGCGACGACGGTGGACAGCATACCGGAAGCGGGGAGCCGTGATGCGCTGGTTATCGAACTGATCCTGCGCGATCTGCATACGCTGCCGCAACGGTCGCTTGGGCTGCCCATTCCGAACGATCCGCGCTTGCAAAAACTCTGCCGTGACTTTGTAAAAAATCCGTCCTCGCGTGTTACCATCGATGATTGGGCGGACAGGCTTGCCATGAGCCGTCGCTCCTTTACCCGGCATTTCCAGCGAGAGACGGGGGTGAGCCTTTCGGTATGGCGGCAGCAGGCCTGTCTCTTCGCTGCCGTGCCAAGGCTGTCGGAAGGAGAAGCCGTGACCAGCGTGGCGCTCGATCTCGGTTATGACAGCGTTTCAGCCTTTACGACAATGTTTCGCCGCATGCTGGGCGTATCGCCTCGTCATTATCAGCCGAGACCTGAGCTTGCGCCGCCACAGGCATGATCGACAGGATGAGCTAATAATAGCAATTGTTTCCGCTCAAGGAGAGCAGTATTAAGAGCCCATGTTGTTCCAACGCCGAAATCCGCTGACCCGACGCGAGCGCCTGAGACTTATGGTCTGGCCGCGCCGTTCTTTTTCCCGTTCATTCAAATACGGGGGTAAGAGGATTCTGCGTATCACCGCGTCGCCGCATGCGGTGGCGGCGGGTCTGGCCGTGGGCGTCTTCTCGGCGTTTACGCCTTTCTTCGGCTTTCACCTGATTATTGCGATTGTGCTGGCCTATTTTCTGGCAGGCAATATTGCGGCTGCCGCCATTGGCACCACGCTGGCCAATCCGATCACTTTGCCTTTCATCTGGGGAAGCACGTTCGAACTGGGCCGCTTCATCATGAACGGCAGTGTGGATGCGGCACCCCCGGTACATCTTGGCCGTGCGCTCGAAACTATGCATTTCGACGAGATATGGACGCCGCTTTTGAAGCCGATGCTGTTCGGTTCGACCATTCTGGGTGCGGCCTGCGCCGTGCTCGTCTATTTTGTGACGCGCTACGCCGTCTCGGGGTTTCGCCGTCGCCGTTTGGAGCGTCTGGCTGAAAAGCACAGACGGCACGCGGAACGGGAGCTTCAGCAAATATGATCGTCGGAATAGGCAGCGACCTCATCGATATCCGGCGTATCGAAAAAGCGCTCGAGCGGCACGGCGACCGCTTTCGCAATCGGGTTTATACCGAGATCGAACAGAAGAAATCGGAGGGACGCCAGCAGCGTGCGGCGTCCTATGCCAAGCGATTTGCCGCCAAGGAGGCCTGTGCCAAGGCACTCGGCACCGGCATTGCGCGCGGCGTTTTCTGGCGCGACATGGGCGTGGTGAATTTGCCTTCCGGTAAACCCACGATGCATCTGACGGGCGGAGCTGCAACCCAGTTGCAGAAACTCCTGCCTCCGGGAACACGCGCCGCCATACATCTGACAATTACAGATGATTTTCCTCTCGCGCAGGCTTTCGTGATTATCGAGGCGTTGCCAGAACAGGCTTGAGCAGTTTTGGTGACCTATACGAACTTGTTGGGATTGTGACAGGTAAACTCCTGCTCATAATCGTGCGAGAAAGCAGTGCGCGGATTGCCTCACGCAATCCAAGTCGTTATTAGAGCATTTCCAGCAAAAGTGCGTAGCGGTTTTGCGTCGGATAATGCGGTGGATAGAAGTTGCATTTCCAGCAAAAGTGCGCAGCGGTTTTGCGTCGGATAATGCGATGGGTAGAAGTTGCATTTCCAGCAAAAGTGCGCAGCAGTTTTGCGTCGGATAATGCGTGAAAACAAATGATCGCGTTATCGCAAGCGGAGAGACAATGAGCGTGTCCAGCAAGAGTGAAACCAAGAAGTCCGGCGGCCTCGGCGAAACCATCAGCGTTATCGTGCAGGCGCTGCTGCTGGCGCTGGTCATTCGCACCATTCTTTTCCAGCCATTCAGCATTCCGTCGGGCTCTATGCGCCCGACGCTTCTGGAAGGCGACTATCTGTTCGTGTCGAAATATGCCTATGGCTATTCGCGCTATTCGCTGCCTTTCGGCCTCGACCTGTTTTCGGGCCGTATCTGGAGCGCGGAACCGAAGCGGGGCGATGTCGTGGTTTTCAAGCTGCCGAGCGACACGTCGGTTGATTACATCAAGCGCGTGATCGGCCTGCCCGGCGACCGCGTGCAGATGCGTGGCGGTGTGCTCTATATCAACGATCAGGCTGTAAAGCGCGACCGCATCGGCACCATCGACAATCCCGACGTGACGGAAGTGGACCATCCGGTCGAGGTTTACCGCGAAACACTGCCGGATGGCGTGACCTATGACACGCTTGATCTTGCGCCAAATTCCATCGGCGACGACACCCGCGTTTTCGAAGTGCCAGCCGGTCATTACTTCATGATGGGCGACAATCGCGACAACTCTCTCGATAGCCGCTTTGGCGTCGGCTATGTGCCGTTCGAAAATCTTGTCGGCCGCGCCAACATCATTTTCTTCTCCATTGCCGATAAATCGAGCCCGCTCGAAATCTGGAAATGGCCGACGGATGTGCGTTTCAGCCGTCTGTTCACTTCTGTGAATGCTGCGCCGCACACGGCCGTCACCGGAAACTGAGATGGTTTCCGCAAGTCAGGCAGCATCCATTCTCGAAGAGCGCACAGGACACCGTTTTCTCAATTTGAAACGGCTGGAACGTGCGCTCACGCATTCAAGTGTCCAGGCCCCTTCGCGGGCGAATTATGAACGGCTGGAATTTCTCGGCGACCGTGTGCTGGGGCTCGCTGTCGCAGAAATGCTGTTCGAGGCGTTTCCCGAGGCTTCCGAAGGCGAATTGTCGGTGCGTCTCAATGCGCTGGTCAATGCCGAAACCTGCGCAGCGATTGCCGACGAAATCGGTCTCGCCAATTTCATTCATACCGGCTCCGATATCAAATCGCTGAACGACAAGCGTCTCATGAATGTGCGCGCCGATGTCGTGGAAGCGTTGATCGCGACGATCTATCTGGACGGCGGTCTTGAAGCCGCGCGCTCCTTCATCAAGCGTTACTGGAAGAAAAGGTCGCTTGAAACCGGTGCAGGACGTCGCGACGCCAAGACGGAACTGCAGGAATGGGCGCATCAGCAAGGCAATGTGCACCCTTCCTATTCGGTCTTGAGCCGCAGCGGCCCGGACCATGACCCGCTCTTCGTGGTCGAAGTTCAGGTTAAAGGCTTCGCGCCGGAAAACGGCGAAGGGCGCTCCAAGCGCATCGCCGAACAAAGCGCCGCAGAAGCCATGCTCTACCGCGAAGGCGTGTGGAAGCGCGACAGAACTATATGACGCAAGAACTCACGTTTTTTCAATCGAGATCGGTTATAATCAATCGATTGCGACAAATTTCGTTGTGATGACGACGCTGTCGCTCTGGGGGGAATGAGCGTGCCAAGGGGACCACGCTCTATACAAAATATCGTCTGGAAGGATGGACAATGAATAATCGGACGACACCGACAGAAAGCGAAACGGAAACCGGGCAGACCCGCTCGGGCTTCGTTGCGCTGATCGGGGCGCCAAATGCGGGGAAATCCACACTGGTCAACCAGCTGGTGGGTACCAAAGTATCGATTGTCACGCACAAGGTGCAGACAACGCGCGCACTGGTGCGCGGCATTTTCATCGAGGGTCCGGCGCAGATCGTTCTGGTCGACACCCCCGGTATTTTTCGCCCGAAGCGCAGGCTCGACCGCGCCATGGTCACCACGGCCTGGGGCGGCGCGAAAGATGCGGATATCATTCTGGTCTTGCTGGATGCGCAGGGCGGTCTCAATGAGAACGCCGAAGCGCTTCTGGAAAGCATGAAGAATGTGCGCCAGAAGAAGGTGCTGGTGCTGAACAAGGTTGATCGCGTCGACCCGCCGGTCCTGCTGACGCTGGCTCAGAAGGCGAATGAACTGGTGACCTTCGACCAGACATTCATGATCTCGGCGCTGAATGGTTCCGGCTGCAAGGATCTGGCGAAATATCTGGCCGAAAACGTGCCGAACGGCCCGTGGTATTATCCGGAAGACCAGATTTCCGACATGCCGATGCGCCAGCTCGCCGCCGAAATCACCCGCGAGAAGCTTTACCTGCGCCTGCATGAAGAGCTGCCTTATGCGTCCACCGTGGAAACGGAACGCTGGGAAGAGCGCAAGGATGGGTCGGTTCGCATCGAGCAGGTCATCTATGTCGAGCGCGAAAGCCAGAAGAAAATCGTGCTTGGTCACAAGGGCGAGACGGTGAAGGCGATTGGCCAGTCGGCGCGCAAGGAAATCTCGGAAATTCTCGAACAGACGGTTCACCTGTTCCTGTTCGTGAAAGTGCGCGAAAACTGGGGCAACGATCCCGAGCGCTATCGTGAAATGGGACTTGATTTCCCAACATAACAATCAGACCCGACGGTTATGGAATGGCATGATGAAGGCATAATTCTCGGTACACGTCGTCATGGTGAAACCAGCGCCATTGTCGAAGTGATGACCCGTGATCATGGCCGACATCTAGGTATGGTGCGCGGCGGGCGATCCCGCCGTATGCAGCCGCTGCTCCAGCCGGGCAACCATGTCGATATTGGCTGGTGGGCGCGGCTGGACGAGCATATGGGCAGCTTCACCATCGAGCCGCTCGGCTTTGCCGCAGCGCGGCTCATCGAAACGCCGGTCGCGCTTTATGGCATCCAGCTTGCGGCCTCGCATTTGCGGCTCTTGCCGGAACGCGACGCCCATCGCGGCCTTTATGAAACACTGCGGCTTATCATTGAACATTTTGACGATCCGCTCGCATCTGGCGAATTGCTGCTGCGTTTCGAAGTCATGATGCTGGAAGAACTGGGCTTCGGCCTTGATCTCAAGGAATGCGCCGCCACGGGCCGCCGTGAAGAACTGATCTATGTTTCGCCGAAATCAGGCCGCGCCGTCTGCCGCGAGGCGGGCGCGCCATGGGCCGACAAGCTTCTGGCCTTGCCTGCTTTCGTCAATGACACGGCGGTGCGCGCGTCGTCTTATGACGACATCGACCATGCATTCAAGATGACAGGCTATTTCTTCACGCGCCATGTCTGGGAACCGCGCGCGCAGACGCCACCCGATTCTCGCGGGGGCTTTCTGAACGCGCTCAAACGCGGACAGGCAGGCTGAAAACCTCGCCTTCGAAGGCTTCCGCACCGCGGCCAATGGATTGGATCGCCGCCGCCATGCGTCCATTGCGTCTGAGAAGAGCGTCTGCAATCTCAATCAGGCGAATATTCGGCGTGGCGGAAGGCGATCGTTTGCGCAATTCGAGTGCCAGCGCTGCCTCGTCACTGTGCGGATTGAGCGCTATGGCCGCGATATAGGCCGCAGCCGTCGAGCGGGAAATGCCTGCATAACAATGGATGAGCAGCGGCGCGTTTTTGGGCCAGGCGTGCACGAAATCGAGCAGGGCTTGCACATGGTCTGCATCCGGCGCGACCATGCCTTCGCGTGGTTCAGTGATATCGTTGAATGTCAGCACCAGACGCCGCATAGCATCGCTTTCAGGCAATGGAGGAACGTCGCCGCTGGTCAGCGTCACCACATGGCTTGGCCTGTGATGCTCAAGCTGCACAGCCAATTGTGAGAGGGGGCTGACGACGATCAGCGTCATGCGCCGCTCTTGCGTTTTTCTTCCAGCAAGGCGAAGCGCGCAAGAAAGTCACTCTGAATGCTTTGCGTCGGGCGCGGGGTCAGGTCCAATCCAGCGGGATCGAAATCGCGCGGGCGACCGAAATATTTGATGGCTTCCCCTTCGCTGAAACCGGCGAGCCGCGTGGCTTCGAAAAATGCGGCGATCTGATCGGCGCGTTTTACCAGTGGCTTCAGCTTTGCCGACACTATGGCTGGCAGCGAAAAGCGGTGGTGAATGGCGGTTTGCAGCCGGGTTTCGATCAGCTTGTAATTGCCGCCCATCACCGCCTTGAACGGCGAGATCATATCGCCGATGACATATTCCGGCGCGTCATGCAGCAGCGTCAGGATTTGCCATTCGGCGCTTGCCTCCGGCTGAAGGCGGTTGAAAATCTCTTCCACGAGCAAGGAATGCTGGGCAACGGAAAAAGCGTGGTCGCCGATGGTTTGCCCGTTCCAGCGCGCCACGCGGGCGAGACCATGCGCAATGTCTTCGATCTCGACATCGAGCGGCGAGGGGTCGAGCAGGTCCAGCCTGCGGCCCGACAACATGCGTTGCCAGGCCCGGGCTTTGCCGGAGGATTTATCCGCAGCCGCCATCAGGCGTTGCCCGCTTCGGGTTCCGGGAAACCAAACCTGACAT
The DNA here is from genome assembly GCA_023451915.1 of Pseudomonadota bacterium. The sequence continues at coordinate 8,793 of JAEXXS010000489.1, forward strand.
GCGGCGGCAGGCTTAGTTCCAGCGGTGTTTCGTCAGCGAGCAGGGGTGTGCCTGCATCGATTGCATCCTTGACGCGGTCGATGCGCACCAGCGCGATGCCGATGCCGTTTGCAGAGCTGCCAAGAGTGCCGACTTCGCGTCCGTCTGCGGTGATCGGTGTTCCGGGCGACGGAAGATCTCCCTCCGATTTTGCGACTAGAACCCGGCGTCGCGGCGTGCCGCGATGTTGCATGCGGGAGACGACTTCCTGTCCGACAAAGCAGCCCTTGGGAAAGGAGACGCCGCCGGTCTGGTCGAAATTGACGTCATGCGGAAACACATCGCTATAGGCAAAATCGGCTTCGCCTTCCGCGACGCCATATTCGGCGCGCAGCTTTGTCCATGCCGATGTGTCGGCATTTCCACCGGCCTGCCCATAGAGCCGCAGGACGTTCAACTCCGTTGGAAAACGGGTATCGCGCTTTGTTGAATCATCGTGTGAAGGAGCGGAATCAGTTTGCCAGGAAACGCTGACAAGTGATTCCGGCAATTGTGTAATTTCCGCTTTGGCGCGCAGGCGGTAAAGCGTCATGCGCTTGCAGAAATCAGCCGCGATGCTTGCAGGCATATCGAAACGCAGACCGTTTTCGATGCGCGAAACAATAAAATCGAACAGGATTTTTCCTTGCGGCGTCAACAGAGCGCCCGGTTTGGCTTTGTCCGGGCCGAGCTTGTCGAGATTGGTCGTGATCACGGCTTGCAAAAACTTTTCCGCGTCTTCGCCGGTGATGTGGACCAGTGCTCTGTTGGAAAGATTGATCGTTTCGGCTGCCGTTGTCATCGCTTCTTCCTTGCGTTTCGCGCCTTCGTTACGTAATCCCCATTGGAAAGGCTCGCAAGTCCCATCCCAATCCAAGGAGACCATAATGGCCGAGACGTTCGACACGATTCTGAAAGGCGCAACCCTCGTCAATCATGACGGCACCGGGCAGCGCGATATCGGTATCCGCAACGGGCGCATCGCCGCTATCGGCTCTTTGGGACAGGCTTCGGCAGGTGAAGTGATCGACTGCACTGGCCTGCATATCCTGCCGGGCGTCGTGGACAGCCAGGTTCATTTCCGCGAGCCGGGCCTTGAGCATAAGGAAGATCTGGAAACCGGCTCCCGCGCTGCCGTGCTGGGCGGGGTTACGGCGGTCTTCGAAATGCCGAACACCAAGCCGCTGACCACGAGCGCCGAAACGCTGGAAGACAAAATTCGTCGCGGACGCCACCGTATGCATTGCGATTTCGCGTTCTGGGTTGGCGGCACGCGGGATAATGCGAAGGACGTTGCCGAGCTGGAGCGCCTTCCGGGCGCTGCTGGCATCAAAGTGTTCATGGGTTCCTCGACCGGCGATCTGCTGGTTGAAGATGATGATGGCGTTCGCGCCATCCTGAAGAACACGCGCCGCCGCGCCGCTTTCCATTCGGAAGATGAATTCCGCCTCAAGCAGCGAGAAGGTCTGCGTGTTGAGGGTGATCCATCCAGCCATCCGGTCTGGCGTGACGAGGTCGCCGCGCTGCAATGCACGGAACGTCTGGTGCGTATTGCCCACGAAACCGGCGCGCGCATTCATGTGCTGCACATCTCCACGGCTGAGGAAATCGACTTTCTGCAAGCGCACAAGGATGTTGCGACCTGCGAGGCAACGCCGCATCACCTGACGCTTTCCGCCGACGACTACAACACGCTGGGCAATCTCATCCAGATGAACCCGCCCGTGCGCGACAAGCGCCACCGCGACGGCGTCTGGAAGGGTATCGATCAGGGTATTGTTGATGTGCTGGGCTCCGATCATGCACCACATACGCTGGAAGAGAAGCAGAAGACTTATCCGGCTTCGCCATCCGGCATGACTGGCGTGCAGACGCTGGTGCCGATTATGCTCGACCATGTGAATGCAGGCAAACTGTCGCTGGAGCGCTTCGTCGATCTGTCGAGCCACGGCCCGAACCGCATTTTCGGCATGTCGCGCAAGGGCCGCATCGCTGTCGGTTACGATGCCGATCTGACCATTGTCGACATGAAGCGCCGCGAAACCATCACGCATGAACAGGCAGGCTCAAAGGCTGGCTGGACGCCTTACCATGGCAAGACTGTCACCGGCTGGCCGGTCGGGACGATCATTCGCGGTATCAAGGTGATGTGGGACGCCGAAATCGTGAACCCGCATCAGGGCGAGCCGGTTGAATTCATCGAGGCTCTGCCGCGCAGATAATGGGTATTCACGCCGTTCAAACGAATGGCGTGATCTGTCCCATCTTTGTCCGGCATCTATCTTTCGATCCGATCTGTACGGCGTAAATTCCCTCCTATATTCACACTGCAGGAGAACAAAAATGTCCGCTCAAGATACCGCTCTGCTTGTCATCGATGCGCAGGAATCATTCCGGCACCAGCCTTATTATCGTGAGGCGGATGTGGCCGCCTATGTCGAACGCCAGCAAAAGCTGATTGATGGCGCAAAGCAGGCGGGCATTCCGGTTGTGCAGATTTTCCATACGGAAGATAGCGGCAACTTCGCCGAGGCGTCGGGCTATGTCCGCACACTCGCCCCGCTCTCCTTCACGCCGGATGCTGTGTTCCGCAAGCGCCGTCACAGCGCACTGGTCGGTACTGGTCTCAATGTCTGGCTGGTGGCAAACGGTATTCGCCATGTGATCGTTTCCGGCATTCGCACGGAACAATGCTGCGAAACCACCACGCGTCAGGCGTCGGACCTCGGCTATACGGTTGATTACGTCGGCGAGGCGACCCTGACCTTCCCGATGACCGACGCGACAGGTCGCGAATGGAGCGCTGCCGAAATTCGGGCGCGCACTGAACTCGTGCTGGC
>JAEXXS010000007.1 GCA_023451915.1 Pseudomonadota bacterium
CCCTTATGCGCACGAATGCCCTGACGCACCTCGCCGCGCACGCGCAGCCAATCGGTCGGATAGACTTCGGCGAAGCCGCCCACTTCACCGCCGAACTTGGTGTCTTTCAGGCCGTGAATGTCGTAATCGCGTTCAAAAAGCAGCTTGCCTGCCAGACCGGCGCGGATGCGGTTGTTGTCGATCAGTGCAAAGGAAACATTGTCGTTGCGCGAGGAAAACCGCGTTGCCTCGCCCTGACGGCCAAGCGAAATCAGCGGCTGGGCGGAAAAGCGATATTTGTTCGAGCCCTCGAATTTCGGCGCAACCAGCCCGGCAGCACCGACCTTCAGATACCAGTCGCCGGACCATAAATGCTTGCGGACCGGCGGAACCGTTTCCGCCGCATAGATATCGGTCTGCTGCACATCGGCGGCCTGTGCGATGGAACCGGTAAAGGGGATGAGAGTGCCTGCAACGAGGGCCAGTGAGAGAATACGCAAAACAAGATCTCCGACAAACAGCACCTCGAAAATGCGCAAGGTGTTTAACACTCTCTGACGGAAATACGTAAAATTTGACTTAAATCTTAGGTAGAAAAATAGCTCTTTACAATTCACTCGAAAGACAGAAGCCGATCCAGCTCCGAAAGCGGGCGGGCGCCAGCCAGCAAGGCGCGGGCTTCTTCCTCATCGCGCTTCATCTGCACGATCAGGGCGTCCAGTCCGTCGAACTTCACTTCGCCCCGCAAAAAGCCGAAGAACGAAACACAAGCGTCTTCGCCGTAGAGATCGCCGGAGAAGTCGAACAGGAAAGTTTCGAGAAGCGGAGAGCCGTCGCTATCCACGGTCGGGCGGCGGCCAAAACTGGCGACACCGTCATGCAGGCTGCCATCCTGCCTGCGAAAGCGCACCGCATAGATGCCATGTTTCAGGCTGGTCTGGGCGCTTACCTGCATATTGGCTGTCGGGAAGCCGAGGGTACGCCCAAGCTTCTTGCCATGGATCACCTCGCCGCAGACGGCATAGCGATAGCCGAGCAAGCCTGCCGCTCCGGCCACATCGCCATCACAGAGCAAACTGCGAATCCGCGTGGACGAAACAAGATTGTCGCCTTCATCCGTAAAGGCATCGACCAGCGTGACGTGAAAGCCAGCGCCCTCGCCTGCCTGCAGGAGAAATTCCGGCGTGCCGCGGCGACCTTTTCCGAAATGGAAATCATAGCCCGTCACGACACGGCTGGCATGAAGCTTTTCAACCAGAATATGCTGCACGAAATCTTCTGCCGACTGGCTGGAGAATTCGGCAGTAAAAGGCTGCTCCACCACCGCATGAAAGCCCATATGCCGCAGGATCGAGGCCTTTTCCCGCGCGTCGGTGAGGCGGTCGATCGGCGCGTCCGGCTTGAAGAAACTGCGCGGATGCGGCTCGAATGTCAGCACGACCGCAGGCAGGTCTTCCTTGGCCGCGATTTCCAGCGCCCGCTCAAGCACAGCCTGATGCCCACGATGCACGCCATCGAAATTGCCGATGGCCACCACGCAATTGCGCAGGCGCTCCGGCAGGGTGTCGGTTCCCGAAAGGCGTTGGAAATCAGAGTTCGTCATGGTGTGCCTGAGTCTTGACTGGCTTTATATTGGGGCTTGCTGATCAGACGAGTGCGTAAAGCTCCGCCACCGGGCGATGACCGTGTTTTTCCAGAAACGCTTCCATCTTCGCCAGATCGACAGTCCCGTTGTCTGCATAATCGGCAGCGTGCACGCCGCCCGAAATATAAAGCACATCGAGACCGAAACCGGCAGCGCCCTTCACATCGGTCAGCACACCATCGCCAATGCCGAGAATACGGCTCTTGGTCACGGGACCGCCGCGAATTTCTTCCGCCGCATGGAGGGCCGCCTCATAAATCGGGCGATGCGGCTTGCCAGCGATCAGCGTGCGACCGCCCAGCTGGCCGTAATCGCGTGCAAGAGCGCCCGCACACCAGACAAGACGCGGACCGCGCTCGACCATGATATCGGGATTGGCGCAGATGAAAGGCAGATTGCGCGAACGCAGCCGCTGGAGCAGATCGGCATAATCGGCAGGCGTTTCCACATCGTCATCGGCAAGACCGGTGCAAACGACGCCATCGGCCTCGAATTCTTCCACCAGTTCCACGTCCAGCCCGTCATAGATCGACAATTCGTTGTCGCGACCGATATGCAGAACCTTGCGCGGGCCTTCTGCGATCAGATCGCGGGTCACGTCGCCGGAGGTGACGACACGATCATAAGTATCCGCAGGCACGCCCAGCATTTCCAGCTGCGCTTCGACACCGGGATGCGGGCGCGGAGAATTGGTAACGAGAATGACCGTGACACCTCTGGCGCGGGCGCGCTTCAGCGCATCGACAGCAGCCGGATGTGCAGCAACCCCATTATGCACCACGCCCCAGACGTCGCAGAAGAACACGTCATACTGGCCGGCCAGGTCGTCGAGGCTTTCAAGCTGCTTCATAGTCTTCCTCTTGATATTCCATTTCAACGGCGAGCATTGCCCGCTTATCTGCGCTGCATGGGCTTCATCTAACGCAGCCGATCAAAACTGTCACGAGCTTTACCGCCAATAAGCCGAGAAAGCGCCGCTTTCAAACATCCCTATTGGTTCCCACAACAGGTTTTAGAGCGGATTCACCGATCATTTACCGCACTTCGTGACCGACTGTTAGAAAGATGCTGCTACGAACAGCGCACAACCTTGCGGTTCAGAGCGCATCCCGAAAAGTGTGAAGCGGTTTTCGGACAGGATGCGCGCCTAAACGGCAGCAACACAACCTTTCGGGCGGGCGTGGATTTGAAGAACTGGAGCGGACCAGCAAGGCGGTTTTGCGCTGCCTGTGTGACGGGCTTTGCGCGCAGGGCCAATTTCAAAAGCCTCGCCGAAAGAGCGACCCGGTTTCGCACGGATGAGCGCGGCAATTTCGCCATGATCACCGCCATGTTGCTCGTGCCGCTCTTGCTTGCGGGCATGGTGGCGATTGACGCTACCAATCTCATGCGCACCCGCAACAATGTGCAGGCGGCACTCGATGCGGCGGCGCTGGCGGTCGGCAAGCGCTTTTCAACCGGGGCGAGTGAAGCCGACATGCAGGCCTATGGCAGCAAGGTCTTCAATGTGAACCTGACCGCCCTTGCGACAGATCGCGTCGCCTTTGCCGTCACGTTCCCGCAAACATCCAACGACAATCAGCAGATCGAGGCAACAGCGAGCTTTCGTTATCCATCGCTGTTCGGTTCCATCGCAGCGCGTCTTACCAATTCAGCCGATGACTGGGACAACAAGCAATATGCGATGAGTTCCACCGTGCGGCTGAAGAACACTGTCGAAGTAGCGCTCGTGCTGGATAATTCCGGTTCGATGACCACCGTGGGCGCGGGGTCGAACAAGCAACGCATGCAATTGCTGAAAGATGCGGCGACGCAGCTTGTCGACACCATGGCCGCACAATCAGCGCTGATTACGCGTGTCGAAAAGCCGATCCAGTTTTCGCTGGTGCCTTTTGCCGGATCGGTCAATGTCGGGCCGAGCTATCTTAAAGCAACATGGATGGACCCGAGCGGCATTTCCCCGGTCAATCTCGAAAACTTCACCCTGCCGGTTGAGATCGATAATACACGCAAAATCGTCGAAAACCCGAAAGGCAGCGGCCTTTACTACAAATCCGGCAGCGGTTGGGGCACGGATAATGGCAAGCCCTTTTCCCGCGCCGCGCTCTATGCCGATCTTGCAAAGCGTTCGACCGCCTCCTGGGTGCCCTGGGCGGGATGCGTCGAGGCGCGCCCGGGAGCCCTGGCGCTGGACGTGACGCCGCCCTCCGATGACAAACCGGAAACCCTGTTTGTGCCGATGTTTGGCCCGGCGGAGTATTATGACGCCGATTCAAAGGGAAACCCGACTAACCTGACGCTGAACAGTTGGTGGGCGGACGATTTGAACTTAAGCGGAGCGGCCCGCCAGAGCGATCTGAAGAAATATTATCTGAACAACGCGCTGCCGAAGCCGTCAGACGGCGGCGGCGGGCCGAATTACAGTTGCACGACGACAGCCCTCACACGTTTGACCGATATCACCACCGATGCGGGCAAGACCGCGATCAAGACGGCGATAAAGGCCATGCAGCCGAATGGCGGTACGAATGTGCCGGAAGGCATGGCATGGGGATGGCGGACGCTCGTCCAGGGTGCGCCCTTTACGGAAGGCCGCCCCGCGACTGACCGCGGCAACGATAAGGTTGTCATCGTACTCACCGACGGCGCCAATACCTATTACACGTATAATTCGCTCGCGGGTTCCAACAGGGATAAGGCCAGCAATCTTTCCTACTATTCGGCGCATGGCTATACGAACCGCATAACGAAAGGCTACAGTCAGACCCGGCTGTTTCAGGAAAGCGGTGTGTCTGTTTCGCAGGACAACACCGTCTACACCAAAGCGATGAATGCCCGTTTTGCCAAGCTTTGCGACAACGCGAAAAATGCCAACATCATCATTATGACCGTCGCGGTCGACCTGAACAAAAGCAAGACAGACGAAAAGGCCCAGATCGATCTTTTGACAAGCTGCTCGTCCGATTCCCGGGTTCGCCTTGACGGCGGCAAACCGGCCAAGCTTTTCTGGAACACCACGGGCGGAGAGCTGTCCGACACTTTCCGTCAGATCGGCGACGAGCTTTCAAACCTGCGCATCTCGGGTTGATCCTGCAAACCGAACCACCATATGCGGAGCGGGCCCCCACCTTCCGGCCGCCTGACCCTCCGCAAATCGGACGGTATGACCCTTTCGCGGACGGTGCAAATTAACCATCAATTGCCTGTCAAATTTTCCAGATAATCTTGACAAGAAACGATGCGGCGTCTATCTCAGGGGCACGTTAGCACTCTGGAAGAGTGAGTGCTAACAGCGTGGGTCGGTTCGACCCGCATAACAGGGTTCAACGTCTATAACTCCAAGGGTTATACCATGTCTGATATCAATTTCCGCCCGCTTCATGACCGCGTCGTCGTTCGTCGCGTTGAATCGGAAGCAAAGACCGCTGGCGGGATTATTATCCCTGATTCCGCTAAGGAAAAGCCGCAGGAAGGCGAAGTTGTCGCTGCTGGCGCTGGCGCTCGTGACGAAGCTGGCAAGCTGGTTGCGCTGGACGTCAAGAAAGGCGACCGCGTTCTGTTCGGCAAGTGGTCCGGCACCGAAGTCAAGATCGGCAACGAAGATCTGCTGATCATGAAGGAATCCGACATTTTGGGTATCGTCGGCTAATTCATTTAGCCCGGAGCGGTTTCGCTCCTACCTCAAAACCAATTCACCATACCTGACCGGGATATTCCCAGGAGAGTAAAATGGCTGCAAAAGACGTAAAATTCGGTCGCACTGCGCGCGAAAAGATGCTGCGCGGCGTCGATATCCTCGCTGACGCTGTTAAGGTCACGCTCGGCCCGAAAGGCCGCAATGTCGTGATCGACAAGTCCTTCGGCGCCCCGCGCATCACCAAGGACGGCGTTTCGGTCGCCAAGGAAGTCGAACTGGAAGACAAGTTCGAAAACATGGGCGCACAGATGCTGCGCGAAGTGGCTTCCAAGACCAACGACACTGCCGGTGACGGCACCACAACCGCGACCGTTCTCGGTCAGGCTATCGTTCAGGAAGGCGCCAAGGCTGTTGCCGCTGGCATGAACCCGATGGACCTGAAGCGCGGTATCGACCTCGCAGTTTCGGAAGTTGTTGCAAACCTTCTCGGCAAGGCCAAGAAGATCAACACTTCGGAAGAAGTTGCCCAGGTCGGCACGATCTCCGCTAACGGCGAAGCCGAAATCGGCAAGATGATCGCTGAAGCGATGCAGAAAGTCGGCAACGAAGGCGTCATCACGGTTGAAGAAGCCAAGACCGCCGAAACCGAACTCGAAGTCGTTGAAGGCATGCAGTTCGACCGCGGCTACCTGTCGCCGTACTTCGTCACCAACCCTGAAAAGATGGTTGCTGACCTCGAAGACGCTTACATCCTTCTGCACGAAAAGAAGCTCTCGAACCTCCAGGCTCTCCTGCCGGTTCTCGAAGCTGTCGTTCAGACCTCCAAGCCGCTCCTCATCATCGCTGAAGACGTTGAAGGCGAAGCTCTTGCTACCCTCGTCGTCAACAAGCTGCGTGGCGGCCTGAAGATTGCTGCTGTCAAGGCTCCGGGCTTCGGCGACCGCCGCAAGGCCATGCTCGAAGACATCGCGATCCTCACCGGTGGTCAGGTTATTTCCGAAGATCTCGGTATCAAGCTCGAAAGCGTTACGCTCGACATGCTCGGCCGCGCCAAGAAGGTGTCGATCTCCAAGGAAAACACCACGATCGTCGACGGTGCAGGCCAGAAGGCCGAAATCGACGCTCGCGTTGGCCAGATCAAGCAGCAGATCGAAGAAACCTCTTCGGACTACGACCGTGAAAAGCTTCAGGAACGCCTTGCCAAGCTCGCTGGCGGCGTTGCCGTGATCCGCGTTGGCGGTGCAACGGAAGTTGAAGTCAAGGAAAAGAAGGACCGCGTTGACGACGCCCTGAACGCAACCCGCGCTGCGGTTGAAGAAGGTATCGTTGCTGGCGGCGGCACCGCTCTGCTCCGCGCTTCGGTTCAGATCAAGGCCAAGGGCATCAATGCTGACCAGGAAGCTGGCATCAACATCGTTCGTCGTGCGATCCAGGCTCCGGCCCGTCAGATCACGACCAACGCTGGTGAAGAAGCTTCGGTTATCGTTGGCAAGATCCT
>JAEXXS010000201.1 GCA_023451915.1 Pseudomonadota bacterium
CATGCTCCGAACCCAGCGCGACAATGCCCTCACCAAGCAAGGTCTTCGCGAAAGGTGCAATGGCGAGGTCGGCCATGATGGCCGCGCGCTGCCCGGTGGAATGTGAACTCATATAAGCGATGCGATAAGGACGGCGCGAGCTTTCGAGCGCTTCCAGTGCATTCCCGCGCCAGGCGCAGCCTTCTTCCCATATGGAAAGCGGCAGCGGATCGCGACGATAAGCCGTTCCACATTTCGCCCCGGCCCAGACGAGTTCCTCATCAAGCAGAACTTCCGTATCGCCCTTGCCGGGCACCGTATGCGACATGTTTACAAGCGTAACATCGAGACGCCGTTCATCCAGGCGCTTGCGCAGATTGCTGCTCTGATCGATCACCACATCGACCGTCACCCCCGGATGCGTTTCGGCAAAGCGCTTGAGGACAAGCGGTAGAACGCATTCGCCAATATCGTCGGGCGACCCGAGCCGCACGACGCCGGTAACCGTCGGGGCAACAAATTTCGAAACCGCTTCACGATTAAGCGCCAGAAGGCGGCGCGCAAAGCCGAGCAGAACCTCGCCGTCGCTGGTAAGCGTCACCGAACGCGCGTCGCGGTCGAATACGGCAACCCCGATCTGCTCTTCCAGTTTCTTGATTTGCATGGATACAGCCGACGGTGTGCGAAAAACCGCATTGGCGGCGGAAGAGAAACTGCCCGTATCCGCGATCGCGACAAAGGTGCGAAGGACATCGATATCGAGCATTGGCAAAGGATGCTGGACAGGCGCTGTCATGACGGAACTCCGGTGATGATAAATCAAATTTTCTGATGTTAAGCCTTTTTATATTTCGTTTGATTGAACGTCAAGCACAGCGCACATTAAGCCCATCGAAAACACGACACCCGCTGCAGCAGGCATTCAAACCAATCCATTATCGCCTGAGGAGACCGAAAATGACTGTACAATGCCAAACCATGGGCCAAACCATGGGCCCAACCGTGGGTCACACTATAGGCCAGACCGCAGCGCGCAGCCGCGGTTCAGCGACGCCTCAATCCCCTTCGATCTTTACAAGGCTGCGTCAGACGCAGGCCGAGATACGAAGCCGGATTGAACAGTGGCTGCTCGACCGCAAAATCGCCCGTACCCGTCTGGCGATCCAGAATCTGCCGGAACATATCCGCCAGGATGTGGGCTGGCCCATCATTGAAGATCGTCTTCCATCCCGTCGCGCGCGCCCGAGCGACCCGCGCAAAGGCTGATTTGCGACAAATATCTCTTTTCGAATGAGGGCGAGGCCGTCTCGCCCTCATTTTCACGACATAAAAATACCTTCTCGCGGCAGGCATTTAGCCGCACTTTGCAACCTAACCGTTCTGTGTCTCAATAAAGCACTGTCCCGTTTGCGTCATTGCCCTCCCCTAGCATTTGCGGGCAAGGCTACCGGGATCGCCGGTCTGATAGCGACCGGCAAAAGCGAGGCAAAAAAGGCCTCGCAGTCGTGACGGAGACGGAAGCATCGCCGCGTCGGGAACCGCAGCGCTGCTTCATAAAGTGGGAACGGTCCGGTTATGAGCCAGGCTTCATCGGTTAAGCGGTCAATTGTCTTTTTTCTGGTACCGAACTTTTCGATGATCGCGTTTGCGACGGCCATCGAGCCGCTGCGCATCGCCAATCGTATGCTCGGTTATGAAGCCTATCACTGGCGACTGACGTCAGCGGATGGCCAGCCCGTAACGGCATCGAACGGCGTGGTTTGCGCCGTCAATGCATCGCTGGAAGACGAGCGACGCTATTTGCAACGCGAACAGCGGCCTTCCATGGTTTTTGTCTGTTCCGGGGTCTATGTCGAGGAATTCCGCAACAAGTCGGTCTTCGCCTGGCTGCGCGAAGAATATAATCGCGGCGTCGCGGTCGGCGGCCTGTGCACCGGCGCGCATATTCTCGCCGCAGCCGGTCTTCTTTCCGGCAAGCGATGCGCCATTCATTGGGAAAACCTGCCGGGCTTTGCCGAGGCGTTTCCGAAGGCCGAAGTCTATGCAGACCTGTTCGAGTTCGACAGCAATATCTACACCTGTGCAGGCGGAACGGCATCGCTCGATATGATGCTGAAGCTGATCGGCGATGATTTTGATTCCAATCTGGTCAACAAGATCTGCGAGCAGGCACTGACCGACCGGGTCCGCAGCCCGCAGGACCGCCAGCGTCTGCCGCTGCGCGCGCGCCTCGGCATCCAGAATTCCAAGGTTTTGACCATCATCGAAATGATGGAAGCCAACCTGTCCGAGCCGCAGGCGCTGATCAATGTTGCTCACACGATCGGCCTTTCGCGCCGTCAGGTCGAACGCCTGTTCCGGCAGGAAATGGGCCGCTCCCCCGCCCGCTATTATCTGGAAATCCGCCTCGACCGGGCACGGCACCTGCTTTTGCAGTCGTCGATGCCAGTGGTGGAAGTGGCGGTGGCTTGTGGATTTGTGTCCGCGTCGCATTTTTCCAAATGCTATCGCGAACTCTATGGGCGCTCCCCGCAACAGGAGCGCGCAGATCGCAAAATGCTCATCGCGGCATAGGCCGGATCAGTCCTTCGAATGAGAACGCCACCTGTCTCGCGGCTACCTAAAAGATAAGAAAATCAGAACCGTAACGCATCTTTCGGAATCAATTTCGCAAGATCGTGTCTGGCCCCTATCGGCATGTCGCTTGCAGAACAGCCATATCGCCCAAAACCCCGGCCATGAGCGGTAATCAACGCAGTCGTGTCGGGCAGCGAATATGTCGTATAAAGGCAAATATCCTGCCTCGTCAGCGATTATGGTTCTGTCAAATACCAACCAGGGTCACATAAAATGGCAGAGTTTCCTAAAAAGGCGAAGGTCGTAATCGTCGGGCTTGGCGGCATCGTCGGCGCATCCGTCGTGCACCACCTAATCGAACGGGGCTGGGACGACATCGTCGGCATCGACAAGTCGGGCATTCCGACCGATATCGGCTCGACAGCCCACGCGTCTGATTTCTGCTATGCGACCAGCCACGATTTTCTGTCCTGCTGGACCACGCTCTATTCCATCGATTTTTACGAAAAGATGGGCCATTACGCCCGCGTCGGCGGCCTTGAAGTTGCCCGTGTCGGCGACGATGGCCGCATGGATGAAATCAAGCGCAAGGTCGCTTCCGGCAAGGCCTTCGGCACCCGCGCCCGTTTGATCGAACCGGCGGAGATCAAGGAAAAATTCCCGCTGATCGAAGAAAGCATGGTCCAGGGCGGCCTTTGGGACCCGGATGCCGGTCTGGTTATCCCGCGTTCGCAGACGGTTGCCGGCAAACTGATCGATCAGGCGGAAGCGGCCGGCAAGTTGCAGAGCTTTGCCAACACACCCGCCCAGTCGCTGCTGGTTGAAAACGGTCGCATCAAGGGTGTGGTTACACATCGCGGCACGATTGAAGCCGATTATGTGGTGATTTGCGCTGGTCTCTGGGGACGCCTGATTGCCGA
>JAEXXS010000261.1 GCA_023451915.1 Pseudomonadota bacterium
CCGCCGGATCGGTCTTGGCATAGACCACCAGCACATCGGCATCCGGGCCGTTGGTGATCCACATCTTGTTGCCGTTAAGAACATATCTGTCGCCCCGCTTTTCGGCGCGAAGCTTCATCGAAACAACGTCGGAACCTGCCCCCGGCTCGGACATGGCGAGCGCGCCGACATGTTCGCCGGAAATGAGCTTTGGAAGATATTTCTCGCGCTGTTCGGGCGAAGCGTTGCGCTTGATCTGATTGACGCAAAGATTGGAATGCGCGCCATAGCTCAGGCCGATCGAGGCTGAAGCGCGGCTGATCTCCTCCATGGCCACACAATGGGCAAGATAGCCGAGACCCGCCCCGCCATAGTCCTCGGGCGCGGTAATGCCGAGCAAGCCCAGTTCACCCAGTTCACGCCAAAGATGCATCGGAAATGCGTTGCTGCGGTCGGTTTCGGCGGCAAGCGGCGCAATGCGGCTTTCAGCGAAACGGCGCACTGTCTCACGAAGGGCTTCGATCTCCTCGCTAAGACCGAAATTCATGCCGCCCCAATTTTGGCCCGAACCAAACATACTCGTCCTCCACAAGTTCTGCCCGGCGTCTGGCTTCACCAGACAGTTATTTAGGGCAAGAGTGTCCCGTGGCGGTCAAATAGGCAATGGCTTTGCGCGGCGTTCTGTGGCTATTTATTACCGGATAACGAAATTTTGTTGCGCACGTTATCCGGCAATTCCAAGCAGTTGGAGGTTGATCCGATCAATCCTCTTGAAGCTCGGCAATGTCGCGATAAAGCTCCAGCGCTTCCGGATTGGCCAGCGCCTCCCGGTTTTTCACGTCGCGGCCGTGCACGATATCGCGGACGGCGAGTTCAACGATCTTGCCGGATTTGGTGCGCGGAATATCGCGAACGGCAACGATCTTCGCCGGCACATGGCGCGGTGTCGCGCCAATGCGGATCTTGGTCTTGATCCGCGCCTTCAGATCGTCATCAAGCGCCACACCTTGGGCAAGGCGCACGAACAGAACAACCCGCACATCCTTGTCCCAATCCTGACCGATGCAGAGCGCCTCGGCGATCTCCGGCATCTGCTCGACCTGATTGTAGATTTCCGCAGTACCGATACGCACGCCACCGGGGTTCAGCGTTGCATCCGAACGGCCGTGAATGACGATGCCGTCATGTTCGGTCCATTCGGCAAAATCACCATGGCACCAGATATTGTCGAAGCGCTCGAAATAGGCGGCCTGATATTTCGCTCCGTCCGGATCGTTCCAGAATTGCAGCGGCATGCACGGAAACGCCTTTGTGCAGACCAGTTCGCCCTTTTCGCCCCGCACCGGCTTGCCCTCGTCGTTCCAGACATCGACGGCCATGCCGAGGCCCGGGCCTTGAATTTCGCCCTGCCAGACGGGTTCGGTCGGCACGCCCAGCACGAAGCAGGACACGATATCCGTTCCACCCGAAATGGACGCAAGGTGCACGTCGCTCTTGATCGCGTCATAGACAAAGGCAAAGCCTTCCGGCGACAAGGGCGAGCCGGTGGATGATACGGTGCGCAGCGCCGAAAGATCGTGCGTTTGCCCCGGCTTCAGACCGGCCTTCAACACGGCATCGATAAACTTTGCCGATGTGCCGAAATAGGTCATGCCTTCGGCCTGAGCATAATCGAACAGCACATTGCCATCGGGATAGAAAGGCGAGCCGTCATAGAGCAGCAAGGTGGCCCCGGAACCGATGCCTGAGGCGAGCCAGTTCCACATCATCCAGCCGCAAGTGGTGAAATAGAAGAAGCGGTCGCCTTCGCGGATATCCGCATGGAGCTGCTGTTCTTTCAGATGCTGCAACAGCACCCCACCGGCGCGATGGACGATGCATTTTGGGATGCCGGTCGTGCCGGACGAAAACAGAATATAGATCGGGTGATCGAAAGGCAGGCGCGTGAATTCCACCGGCTTGGCGGCAAAGGCGCTGAGCGCTTCATCGAGCGCAACGCCCTTCTCGGCTTTCTGCGCAACAGCTTCCGCCTCGCCCAGATAGCTGACGATGACCGACCGCCGCAGCCCAGGCAGCTTTGCGGTAACCTGCGCGACCTTGTCGGCCACTTCAATGCGCTTGCCATTGTACCAATAGCCATCGCAGGCAAAAAACAGTTTTGGCTCGATCTGGCCGAAACGATCAAGCACGCCCTGTACACCAAAATCCGGCGAGCACGACGACCAGACAGCGCCGATGGAGCTGGCCGCCAGCATCAGCGCAACCGCTTCCGGCATATTGGGCATCATGCCCGCAATGCGGTCGCCGGGCTCCACGCCTTCCGACAGCATGAATTGCTGAAGTTTCGAGACCAGCGCGTGAAGATCATTCCAGCTCAGGCGACGTTCGACCTTGTCTTCGCCGCGAAACACGATGGCGTCGTCATGACCCTTTTGGCGCAGAAGGTTTTCCGCAAAATTCAGCCGCGCTTGCGGGAAGAATTTCGCCTCGCGCATATGCCCCTTGTCGACAAGAGCCGTTTCGCCACGCTCGCCGATGACATTGCAGAAATCCCAGATGAGCGTCCAGAAGCCCGCGCGATCCTCCACCGACCAGCGATGCAGCGC
>JAEXXS010000266.1 GCA_023451915.1 Pseudomonadota bacterium
TGTATATATTTAGCGATCAGGCAGGAAAAATGGCCGATAAAGCGGACAAGATGAAGGCGCGGCTGCCGCGCGGGTTTGTCGATCGGGTTCCGGACGACTTGCGCGCCGCCGAAAAGATGATGGCGACCATCCGCGAAGTCTATGACCTCTATGGCTTTGAGCCGGTGGAAACGCCGCTGGTGGAATATACGGACGCGCTCGGAAAGTTTCTTCCGGATCAGGATCGCCCGAATGAGGGTGTATTCTCCTTTCAGGACGACGACGAGCAGTGGCTGTCGCTGCGCTACGATCTGACCGCGCCGCTGGCGCGCTATGTGGCCGAAAATTTCGAACAGCTTCCAAAGCCTTATCGCAGCTATCGCAATGGTTGGGTGTTCCGCAATGAAAAGCCGGGTCCTGGCCGCTTCCGCCAGTTCATGCAGTTCGACGCCGACACGGTTGGCGCGCCGAACGTCTCCGCTGACGCTGAAATGTGCATGATGATGGCCGATACGCTGGAGCGTCTTGGCATTCGTCGCGGCGATTATGCAATCCGCGTCAATAACCGCAAGGTTCTGGACGGTGTGCTGGATGCCATCGGCCTTGAAGGCGAAGGCAATGCCGCCAAGCGCCTCAACGTGCTGCGCGCCATCGACAAGCTCGACAAGTTTGGCCCGGAAGGCGTGCGCCTTCTGCTCGGCAAGGGTCGTCTCGACGAAAGCGGCGATTTCACCAAGGGTGCTGAACTCGCCGACGCCGCGATTGAAAAGGTGCTGGCTTTCACCGCCGCCGGTGGGGCGACGGGTGCCGATACGATTGCCAATCTTCGCGCTGTCGTTGCGGGCAATGCCAAGGGCGAAGAAGGTGTCACCGAACTCGCCGACATGCAGGCGCTGTTTTCAGCAGGCGGTTACGATGGCCGCGTGAAGATTGACCCGTCCGTGGTGCGTGGTCTTGAATATTATACCGGCGCGGTGTTCGAAGCCGAGCTTTTGTTCGACGTAACCAATGAAGACGGACAGAAAGTCGTGTTCGGTTCGGTGGGCGGCGGCGGTCGTTATGACGGTCTCGTATCGCGTTTCCGTGGCGAGCCGGTTCCGGCAACGGGCTTCTCCATCGGTGTTTCGCGCCTGATGACGGCGCTGAAAAACCTCGGCAAGCTGGATGTGTCGGATGTCGTCGGCCCGGTCGTCGTGCTGGTGATGGACAAGGACACGGAAAGCCTTGGTCGCTATCAGAAGATGGTCTCCGATCTGCGCCAGCAGGGCATCCGCGCCGAAATGTATGTCGGCGGTTCCGGCATGAAGGCGCAGATGAAATATGCCGACCGTCGCGATGCGCCATGCGTGATCATTCAGGGCTCGCAGGAGCGTGAAGCCGGTGAAGTGCAGATCAAGGATCTGGTCGAAGGCAAGCGCCTTTCCGCCGAGATCGAGGACAATGTGACCTGGCGCGAGAGCCGTCCGGCGCAGATCACCGTCAAGGAAGGTGGTCTGGTTGAAGCGGTTCGGGAAATTCTCAGCAGTCAGGCGCAAGACCGCGCTCAAGCCGCAAAGTGATTGGAGCCATGGCCGCTACGCGCACATCGCCGGTTTTCAACGCGCTTCGCACAGAGCTTGATGCGCGCAATGCCGATCTGGTGGAAATACCGCTGATCCAGCCTGCCGATCCATTTCTGGATATGGCGGGCGAAGATCTGCGCCGTCGTATTTTCCTCACCGAAAACGAAAATGGCGACAGCCTGTGCCTGCGGCCGGAATTCACCATTCCCGTCTGTCGCAACCATATTGCGCTCAATGCCGCGACGCCGAAGCGCTACGCCTATCTTGGCGAAGTGTTCCGGCAGCGTCGTGATGGCGCGGCTGAGTTTCTTCAGGCCGGGATCGAGGATCTGGGTGCTGCCGATGAGGCGGCTTCGGACGCACGCTCGATTGCCGATGCGCTGTCCTGTGTTCGCTCTGTGGCCCCGCAAGCCGGGCTCGATATCGTGCTGGGTGATCAGTCGGTTTTTGCCGGTATGCTCAAGGCGCTCGGTCTGCCGCAGGGCTGGCGCAAGAAGCTTTTACGTTCCTTTGGCGACGCGCATTCCATGCAATTGGCTCTGGCTGAACTGACGGGCGCGCAACGGCGCGATCCGCTGCCCGAAACGCTGGCCGTTCTGGTCGCTGAAGGTGACGAAACCGGCCTTGCGCGCATGCTGGAAACCGAAATGCTGGAGGCTGGCATTTCGCCGGGGGCTGGCCGTTCGCCAGCGGAAATCGCCCGCCGCCTGATCGAAAAGGAAGATCTGGCCGCCACGCGTTTTCCAGCTTCGGCGCTCGATCTGCTCAAGCAGTTTCTGGAAACCCATGTCACGCTCGATTCCGCATCGGTGACATTGCGCGCCTTTGCATCCGAAAATGCGCTTGATCTTGGCGCCGTGCTTCAAAAATTCGAAGCCCGGGCCGAGGCGATTGCGGCGGCAGGCATCAAGACCAGCGATATCGTCTATGACGCCTCGTTTGGGCGTCCGCTCGATTATTATACCGGCCTTGTCTATGAAATTCGCGCCGCTGGCGTGGAAAAGGATGCGGTTCTGGCAGGCGGCGGTCGTTACGACCGGCTTTTGACGATGCTTGGCGCATCCGAAAATATCCCCGGCGTCGGCTTCTCCATCTGGCTGGACCGGCTGCAAGTGCTGGCGGGAGCAACGAAATGAGCGTCACACTGGCATTGCCGTCCAAGGGTCGGCTGAAGGAACAGACGCTCGCCGTTCTCGAAAAGGCCGGATATAAGGTGATCCTGCCCGAAGACGACCGCAATTACCGCGCGCGCGTCGAAGGCGAAGACGATCTCGATATTCTGTTCCTGTCGGCTTCCGAGATTGCCCGCGAGTTGGGCTATGGCAGCGTCGATATGGGCGTCACGGGCGAAGACCTCGTGCGCGAAACACTGGCCCATGCCGATGAGCGTGTGGCCATCGAGGCGGAACTGGGTTTCGGTCACGCCGATGTCGTTGTCGCGGTGCCGGAAGTCTGGCGCGACGTGACCAGCATGGCCGATCTCGATGACGTGGCAGCCGATTTCCGCCAGCGTCATGGTCGCCGCCTGCGCATTGCCACCAAATATTGGCGGCTGACGCAGCAGTTCTTCTCGCAGAAGCACGGCATTCAGGTCTATCGCATCGTGGAAAGCCTCGGCGCGACCGAAGGCGCTCCGGCGGCAGGGTCCGCCGACATGATTGTCGATATTACGTCGACCGGTTCCACCTTGCGCGCCAATCGCCTCAAGGTGCTGGAAGATGGCATTATCCTGCGCTCGCAGGCCTGCCTCGTTTCGGCGCGCCGCAGCCATGGCAATGCCCGTATCACGGAAATTGCCGAACGCATCCGCAAGGGTCTGGCGGCCTGACGTTTTCGTTATGCCATGACGTTCAATGAAAGCCGGTCTGGGTTCAGACCGGCTTTTATATGTTCAGGTCACCGTTTCGATCTGCTGCCAACGAGACCATAGAAGGCGATATAGATATAGCAGATGATCGGCATCAGGAAGGCGTGATGAAGGCCGACCGTATCGGCCAGCGCGCCCTGGATCAAGGGAATGATCGCGCCGCCGACAATGGCGAGATTGAGAATTGCCGAACCCTGGCTGGTGTGCTTGCCAAGTCCGTGCAGCGCCAGGCTGAAGATGGTCGGGAACATGATCGAGTTGAAGAGGCCGATGGCCAGAACCGCCCACATGGAGACGTTGCCGGTTGTCGCGACCGTCAGGAGCAACAGCAGAATGGCCACGACGGCATTGAAGGCCAGCGCCTTGCCGTCATCGATATAGCGCATGGCTGCCGAACCGATGAAGCGGCCAACCATAGCGCCGCCCCAGAAATAGGCGACGTGATGCGCGGCATCGGTTTCCGACAGTCCGACCACGCCCGGATCGCTCAGGAAATTGACGAGGAAGCTGCCGACGCTGACTTCCGCACCCACATAGACGAAGATGCCGACAGCGCCCAGTACCAGATGCCGGTACTGCCAGGCAGAACCTTCATCCGTGACCGCACTTTCTTCCGCCTCCACATCCGGCAGTTTCAGAATGGCGAAGACGATGGCGAGAACGACGAAGGCAAGCGCCAGCAGGAGATAGGGGAATTTGACTGCATCGGCTTCCGCCGCGCTGTCGACGGCCCCGGTTGCCGCAGACAGGATCAGCATTGCGCCGAAGAGCGGTGCAATCGTGGTGCCGAGTGAGTTGAACGCCTGTGTCAGCGTCAGTCGGCTGGCGGCTGTTTCAGGCTTGCCGAGGATCGTGACATAGGGGTTCGCGGCGACCTGCAGGATCGTGACGCCGGACGCCAGCACAAAGAGCGCGCCAAGAAAAAGCCCATAGACCCGATAGGACGCTGCCGGGATGAACAGCGCACAGCCAATCGCTGCGACCACAAGGCCCACCACGATGGCGCGCTTGTAGGATATCCGCTTCACCAGTGCGCCTGCGGGCAGCGAAACGATGAAATACGCCCCGAAGAAGCAGAACTGGATCAGCATCGACTGAGTATAGTTGAGCTGAAAGACGTTCTTGAGATGCGGGATCAGAATGTCGTTGAGGCTGGTGATAAAGCCCCACATGAAAAACAGAACGGTCAGGCTGGTGAGCGCGAAACCGAAATTTCCAACACGGGTCGAGCCAGTGGGAGACTGGCTGCTGGTTGCGGGGGTAACAGTCATTTTTCTCTACAATCTATGCTTTGGGAGGAAATGGGCATGCAATGGATCGTTTGCCGAGCGGCGGTCATTCAATGCTGAAACGGGAGGCTTGATTATCGAGGTGCTCTGCCCGCACAAACTATGTCGAAAGAAGATTCTGAAAAGGCTATTTCGATAAAAATTGCGTGTTCGCGTCGGCGATATGAAAGCGGTTGAAAGCAAAACAAAAAACCGCACCCGATATTTCATGCGGGCGCGGCTTTGTTCAATTCAGGCGCACCGCCCGATCGTATCGAAGCGGTGCGTTATGGTTCGGGCTTTGATCAGCCGCGCTTGGCATCGATCGACAGCGAGCCTGCGCCATGAAGTGCAAGCAGGAAGAGACCGCCAGCGATAGCAAGGTTCTTCTGCGCCATCAGGGCGTTCATGCCTTGAGAAAAGTCCATATGCGCAACGAGCGTTGCACCAAGCGTGAACAGGCCGACGATTGTTGCTGCAATCCGGGTCTGGAAACCAACCAGAATGGCGATGCCGCCGACGAATTCAACGAGGCCGACGACCACAGCCGTAACCGTCGGAAGCGGGAGGCCGATGCTGGAGAAATAACCAGCCGTGCCGGAAATAGCCGTCAGCTTGCCGAAACCGGCAATGATGAAGAGGATCGAAAGAAACACGCGGGCGATGAGGGTTACAGCGCCATTGGACTGTGGGGTAATCGAGGACATGGGGGAGCTCTCTCCTGTTGAACTTTGCCATCCAATATCGACTAACAACTGTCAAGAAAAGTCGTATAATTCTCGACAGTTCGTTCACTGCATGTAGACGATTATGCGCGCCTGATCATTCAGGCGCGATCATGCGCTCCGCCCGGACGAGCCGGTCGTAGTCTTCGGCGCTCACAAGCCCGCTCGCCAGCGCTTCTTCGCGCAGGGTGGTGCCGTTTTTGTGCGCGGTTTTGGCAATCTTTGCTGCACCGTCATAGCCGATGGCCGGCGCGAGCGCGGTTACCAGCATCAGCGAACGGTCGAGCAATTCCTTGATCCGGGTTTCATTGGCTTCGATGCCATCCACGCAATGATCGGCGAAGGAAACCATCGCATCGCTGAGCAGGCGGATCGATTGCAGCACATTATAAGCGATGACCGGCTTGAACACGTTCAGCTCGAAATGGCCCTGGCTGGCGGCGACAGTTACGGTGGTCTGATTGCCGAAAACCTGCGTTGCCACCATCGTCATGGCTTCCGCCTGGGTCGGGTTCACCTTGCCCGGCATGATCGACGAGCCCGGCTCGTTTTCCGGCAGCGACAATTCGCCAAGCCCCGAGCGCGGGCCGGAACCAAGAAAGCGGATATCGTTGGCGATCTTGAATAGATCAGCCGCCAGCGCGTTCAGGCTGCCATGGAAGTTGAGAATTGCGCCATGGCTCGCCAGCGCTTCGAACTTGTTCGGCGCGGTTTTGAAGGACAGGCCGGTGATTTCGCTGACTGCATCGGCAAAGCCGCTGTCGAAGCCGATCGGCGCATTGAGACCAGTACCCACTGCCGTGCCGCCCTGCGCGAGCAGGAAAACATCGGCCAGCGATTGCTCGATGCGATGGCGCGCATATTCAAGCGCTGCGCGATAGCCGGAAAACTCCTGACCAAGCGTGACGGGCGTTGCATCCTGCGTATGGGTGCGGCCGATTTTGATGATGTCCTTGAAGGCCTCTTCCTTGGCCCTGAGCGCCTTGGTCAGCTGCTCCAGCGCCGGATAAAGGCGATTGACCGTTTCAACCGCCGTGGCGATATGGATCGCCGTCGGAAAACTGTCATTGGACGACTGGCTCATATTGACGTGGTCGTTCGGATGAACCGGCTTCTTCGAACCCTTCTCGCCGCCAAGCAGTTCTATGGCGCGATTGGAGATCACTTCATTGGCGTTCATGTTCGACTGGGTGCCGGAACCTGTCTGCCAGACCACAAGCGGAAAATGATCGTCAAGCTTGCCTTCGATCACTTCGGATGCCGCAACGGCCACGACCTGCCCCAGAACCGGATCAAGCTTGCCCAACGCAATATTGGTTTCCGCTGCGGCGCGCTTGACGACGCCCAGCGCGTGGACAAGCGGCAGAGGCATGCGCTCGCCGCCGATCTTGAAATTCTGCAGGGAGCGCTGTGTCTGCGCGCCCCAATAGCGGTCGGCGGGAACATCGATCGGTCCGAAAGTGTCTGTTTCGGTACGCGTGGCGGTCATTTCATGTCTCCGGCTAGCTTTCAGCCCGCAAACGGGTCTCTGACGCAATGAATATAGCACTACCTGTGAATTGATAGCTCCTTATTCAGCTACTTGATAAAATATGATTATAAAATTCAACTTTATTTGAGCGCACATTGCCGCCCCGATCAGTTGTCTTCGTTTTCGTCATCACCGCCCTCGGTTTCCGAAATCCACGCGGTCGGCTCGATCTTGCGCTGGGTCTTGCTGTCGGTGAATGTCCACCAGCCTGTATCGGTCTCATCCCACTGGCCGCCGCCAGCGTTCAATTGGGCGAGCGAACGATATTGCGCAATTGATTCATTGCGCTGATCATCTTCGTCGGTCCACACGACGGTAATCTTGCGACCATCCTTGGGGGCAGTATCGATTGGCAATTCTTTGCGCATATGATTTTCCGTCCTCTTTTCCGTTGCGATAACGATAGGGCAAAATCGGCGGGAAGCAAGCTGAAGCCGCCGAGCGAAAGCACACGCTGAACGTCGTTCGAAAATTGATGGGCAAGAAATTTCTAAAAAATACGGCTTAAAGTGGAAAGGCAGGCCGAAGCCTGCCTTTCCTGTTGCCTGAGACAGGACTTCCGGGGTGCGGGGGCATACTGGAAGTCCATCTCAATTCATCCGGATTGACCACGAATGGTTGCCTCAAGTCAATGAGAACTTTCTAAAATAGAATTTTATCTTGGGCAAAGGAGCCGGACGGTAAATTTTTTATAAATCACAGTCGGTTACGTAACGTCATGAGAAAGGTGTCGATCAACGGCTTTCCCGCATATGTGCGGGTTCATTATTGGGCTGTGGGTTTGGCTTATTATCCGCCGATCAAGGAAGGCTTTTAGAGATTCAGAAACAAAAAAACCTCCGACCGAAGCCGGAGGTTCTCTTTAAAGTAGTGCTTTATGGGCTTGCTTGAAGTCCATGCCGCCACCCGCGCCGCTTTGCGGCGCAGGCTTATCTGACCATGGGCGTGCTTTATGGACTTCTTAGAAGTCCATGCCGCCCATGCCACCCATGCCGCCAGGCATGCCAGCCGGAGCTGCATCCTTCTTCGGCAGTTCAGCAATCATGGCTTCCGTGGTGATCAGCAGGCCAGCAACCGAAGCTGCGTTCTGCAGAGCCGTACGGACAACCTTGACCGGGTCCACAATGCCGAGAGCGATCAGATCGCCATATTCGCCATTGGCGGTGTTGTAGCCAAAGTTGTCGGAGTTGTTTTCAAGGATCTTGCCAACGATAACCGAAGCTTCTTCACCAGCGTTGGTCGTGATCTGACGGGCCGGAGCCTGGATCGCACGACGAACGATGTTGATGCCAGCTTCCTGGTCAGCATTGATGCCCTTGGCCT